>NZ_JBFSUX010000007.1:0-126573 GCF_041467595.1 Vibrio sp. 10N.247.311.13
GCTTGTACGGTGGTGTGAGAGGACGGAGGCCGTGAGGCCTCCTCCTACTCGATTTCTTTCTCTCTTTTCTTTAGCCAATGATCGATTGAGAACAGTTGGTACTTCGCTAATGAAAATCCCGAGATTTGGTTTTCAAGCCAACAATTTCATCGGTAATATCGATAAGTTTTCCCGCGATAACATGCACGACTTCACCTTCTTTTTCTAATATCCCTTGTACTTTTAACGCCTTGGCTGTGAGATAAGCTTGCTGTTGAGCGCGTGCGGTTGCTCCCCATACCACGACATTAATATTGCCAGTGCTATCTTCCAGCGTAACAAAGGTGACACCTGCCGCGGTGCCGGGAGATTGTTTACCTGTGACTAATCCGACAACGGTGACCATAGATTTGTGTCTTTGCTGTATTAAATCTTTCATGTGTGTGAATCGACCTAATCGTCCTGCTTCTTCGAGCAAAGTGATGGGGTGCTTGTTCAATGAAATTCCGACACTGGTGAAGTCTTCGAGTAGATCTTGCATCTCATTGGGCTTGTGCAGTACATGTTCGTCATGTCCTGCCTCAGCATCGTCATAGGCTTGGCTAAACAGAGGTAAATCCGACGCCGAGTCCATGATCGCCCAGCGAGTCTGGAAGCGGTCTCCAGAAACGTTATGTAGCGCATTGGCCGATGCCAGTAGCTCGATATCTTTCTTATTCATCGATAACTGTTTCACCTGACTAGGGTGGCGATAACCGGATGGTGGACGATTGGCGAGCACGCTTTGAATTCCATGCTCGCTGAATCCTTTGATTTGTCGCAGCCCTAAGCGAATCGCTAGACCATTCTGATGAGGGGCAACCGTGTGGTCGTTTTGAGAAGCGTTCACACATACCGGAAGTATCACCACATTGTGTCGTTGTGCGTCTTGTACCAACTGTGAAGGGCTATAAAACCCCATCGGTTGGCTATTCAACAGAGAAGCGTAGAAGCACTCTGGGTAGTAGCATTTCAACCAAGCGGAGCAATACGCTAACACCGCAAACGAAGCGGAGTGGCTTTCAGGAAAACCGTACTCGCCAAAGCCGCATATCTGTTTAAAGATCTGCTCAGCAAACTCTGTCTCATAGCCGCGCTTTTGCATTCCTTCGATGAGTTTGTTTTTAAACTTAAAGACGTTGCCATTTTTCTTCCAAGCGGCCATTGCCCGTCTGAGTTGATCTGCTTCTCCGCCTGTGAACCCTGCAGCGACCATCGCGAGTTTGATCACTTGCTCTTGGAATATCGGTACACCTAAGGTGCGCGACAGTACTGATTCCACGTCTTTAGATGGATAACTGATTGGCTCAATGCCATCTCGACGCTTTAAGAACGGATGAACCATATCGCCTTGAATTGGTCCTGGACGCACGATAGCGATTTGAATCACCAAGTCGTAATAAGTCTTCGGTTTAAGCCTTGGCAGCATGCTCATTTGTGCGCGTGACTCAATTTGGAATATCCCGACTGTGTCTGCTCGCTGAATCATGCCGTAAACCTGAGGATCGTCCTTAAGGCGAGTGATCTCAGCAATGGTCAGTGATCGCCCGTGAATACGTTTGATCAGGTCGAAACATTTACGAATCGCAGAGAGCATACCCAACGCGAGCACATCAACTTTCAGCAAGCCTAAGGTTTCTAGATCATCCTTATCCCATTGGATAATGGTTCGATCGTGCATCGCTGCATTTTCGACGGGAACCAGTTCATACAAAGGCCCTGAAGATATGACAAAGCCACCAACGTGTTGAGATAGGTGACGTGGAAAGCCGATGATCTCATTCACCAAGTGGATAAACTGTTGCCCCTTCAAAGAATCAGGTTGTAGACCCAATTGAGTGAGCTGAGCCTGCCAACCTAGGCTTTTGTCCCTACGGTTGGTGTTCTTGATGAAGTAGTCGAGCTGGGTTTCTTGTAGCCCTAATGCTTTACCGACATCTCTTACCGCACTTTTAAAGCGATAAGAGATGACCGTTGCGGCAAGTGCAGCCCTTTCTCTACCGTATTTTTGATAGATGTATTGAATAACTTCTTCACGGCGTTCGTGTTCAAAATCGACATCAATATCGGGCGGCTCATCGCGCTCTTTACTGATGAAACGTTCAAATAGCACTGAAATCTGCCTTGGGTCGACTGAGGTGATTTCTAAGCAATAACACACCACGGAATTGGCAGCTGAACCTCGACCTTGGTAAAGAATGCCTTGGCTTTTAGCAAACATCACGATGTCGTGAATGGTGAGAAAAAAGAAAGGGTAGTCAAGCTCGTCAATTAATCCCAATTCTTTATCTATGATTTGTTGAATGTCATTAGGGACACCTTGTGGGAAGCGAGTTCGTTTTCCCTTTTCGACCAACATGCGCAGATAACTCATGGGTGTCTCACTTTGAGGAATCAGTTCACTGGGATATTCGTATCGTAAGCTATCTAAATCAAATTCACACAACTCAGCGATGCGGTTGCTCTCTTCTAGCCACTCCGCTTTGAAGATATGAGAGAGCTTATTGATACTCCGTAAACAACGTTCTGCATTAGCGAGTAAGTGACTGCCCACTTCGGTAATGGGTTTTTGATATTTAATCGCAGTGAGTGAGTGCTGCAAGGGTAAGCGATTCGCATTGTGCATCAACACACCACCACAAGCTGTAATCGGCAGTTGGTGATGTTGTGACAGCTCAACGCAGTAATCTGTGTACTGCTGGTCGGTTTGCTTTAGGTGTCTTTGTAAGCCGATCCACAACCGACCTGAATGATGCTGGGAGAGCCATTGCCCCCAGTGTGCGTCTTCATTTTTCTGTTGAGGAAGCCAAAGAATAAAGCAGTGCTTAGCCGACATGATATCCCACTCAGAGAGCTGATAATGTCCCTTGCTGCTACGACGTCTCGCGTTGGTAATAATACGGCACAGCTCGGCGTAGGCTTGTCTGTTTGGGCATATCAAGACCACTTGGCACTCTTCATTTAGCCAAAACATGCTCCCGACAATTTGCTTGAGTGATAGTTTATGTTGCTTGATCGCAGAGTGAACCTTAACGATGCCCGCGACTGAGCACTCATCAGTAACCGCGAGTGCTTTGTAACGCAAGAAATCGGCCTGTAAAACAAGCTCCTCTGCGTGTGAGGCTCCCTCAAGGAAGGAGTAATTGCTTTGGCAAAATAGCTCTGAGTATTGCTGAGACATAACGTAATCTCACTTAACCATTGCGAGTGAACATGATTGAAAAGGGACGCTGAAATTGAATAAGTAGAACGGAGGAGCTAACAAAGTTTCTTGCTGACTTACGTTCTTACCGACTAGCTAAATAAGCCGTGCAAAAACCACTGTTTATCTGGCGTTCTAAATATCCAGAGCCACCGACCGTTTTCGCTGTGAGCAATAAAGTAGTCACGAATGACCTTCTCTCCGTCCCACCAGCCAGACACAATGCGCTCTGGGCCTTGAGATAAGGTGACGCTTTCGGTTAAGGCTTCGGGCTCTGGTAGTAAAATACTGGGCCTGAGCCGCTGTTGAACGACGCTGAGAGCTATGGTTTGTTGCTCGCTCTCTGGGGGTGTTTGCCTTTTTGTCACAGACTTACTCAGTGTTGGGAGCGAATACTGATTGGCCTTTTCTGGCCTTGGGTCGTGCTGTATTTTTGGTGTTTGAATACAGGCTTGTCCAAGCTTTGCTTGCAGTAGTGAGAGCAAATCTAACGCGGCAAGTGTTCCGGTATTACCATCAAAAAGATCATGGTAGGCCATTTGGGGTTCTCCATGACGAACCAAGCTGAGGGTCAGTCCTTGAACCGGTGCGGTGAGCTTGAGTGACTCTAAGGTGAGATGAGTAAGGTTCGCCCATTTTTCAGCAAGGTAATCACCTTGTGCCGAATAAAAAGAGACAGGGTGAT
This sequence comes from Vibrio sp. 10N.247.311.13, assembly GCF_041467595.1. Taxonomy (NCBI): domain Bacteria; kingdom Pseudomonadati; phylum Pseudomonadota; class Gammaproteobacteria; order Vibrionales; family Vibrionaceae; genus Vibrio; species Vibrio sp. 10N.247.311.13. The sequence goes on from NZ_JBFSUX010000007.1 coordinate 3,906, forward strand.
CGTCTTTATCTCTTAGGTGTAAAGTCAGAGTTAACTCGAAAGCCACTCGATCGCGTAGCTTCAAAAAACATTCGAGTTGATTCAGTAATTTCAGCAACGGCTTTTCGATAAATAGGATGTTTTCAATATCAAACAATAGCTCCAAATATTGCTGGAAATTCTCTGGTGGATGATAGAAATCAATCGGGTGCTTGAACTGGCCGTTAAGGCGACCGACATAATTCACCAAGTCGATATCAAAGCGGCGTGCGACCTCTTGCAAAGGCAGCTTTAATAAGTCTTCAACGGTATTGATACCGACACGGTTCAGGCGTTCCACTTGCTTGGTCGGTAGCTCACTGGAAATTAATGCTTGTTGATTGACCCAAGTTTTCATCTGCTCAATATTGTTTGTTGCTTGGTTGATCGCTTGCTTACCCAAAAGGATCGCAGAAAGCGGCGAATAACCCGTAGCGAAGCTGAACTGGATATTGAGCGTTTCTAAGTGGCTTTTGAGCTCATGCCAGTAGTTATCTAGCCCGTCGTAAAGTGACAGCATGTTAGAGGCTTTAATCAACAAACCATTAGGTGGCAATAACGCCATGTCGGAAGTGACCAGATACGCCCATTGAGCGATCTCTTTAAGCTTACTTTTCTCCAGTTCAATACTGTAAGGGTGGACGTGTAAGTTGTGGCACAAAGCTGCTGCAGACCCTAAGCCCATACCAAGCGAAATTCCCGATTGCAGCGCAGCTGGGTTTGCTTGCAGTACATGGTGATCTTTTTCATCCACGATGATAATAGGTTGTTCGCGTGAGTCTTCGCTCGAACCCAATTCATTAGAGTTAAACAAGGTATCCAACTGCAGAGATGGAAAGTGCAGATAAAGCCACAACATACGTTAGCCTTGCTTCGCAATAGGAAAAGCCAGCACAGTGTTACCAGACAAAGCGCGGTCTGAATTGTCTTCATAAACGACTTTCTCTGTGAGTAACGGCCAGTAGTGTGTCATGTCTAGAATAAAGCTGCCATACGACCAGCTGCCTTTTCTCTTAGTCACTTCAACCTTTAATCCCTGCGCGTGAGAAGAGAGTTTCATGCTTAAGGAAACGGGCAGGGATAATTGATTATGGCTGGTGGCTTTAAAGTGAAACTGCAGGCACTTACCGGTTTCACTGGCTGCTTGTAGGCGCTTTGTTTGGTGTATTTCTAGATCGGCTCCCCATAGCAATACAGAGTGACAAGCGCCGCTTTTGAGGCACTGCTCAGCTGCCCACAACGCATCGAGATCGCGTTGAGGCTGGATAACGAGAATGTTTTCTAATTCAATGCCTTGGCTGTTAAAAAACTCAGCACAGATCTTCCCTGGCGGGTTAATGAATATGGCCAGTTTTTGCGAGTTTTGTTGAGATAAATAGGGCGTAAGGAGGCGAAGCTCGCCGATCCCTTGTTGTGATTCAACTTCAATAACGCCGTGCGTCGGGAAGCCGCCATCAAGCTGTTTATCCAGTTGAGGATAGCCTGTTGAAGTGGTACTTCCTTGCGTTGTTGATTGTAACCCTTTCCAGATTAGCTGGCGGTCTTGTAAGTTTTTTATTAGTTCATGCATAATTAAATACCTGTATATCTATACAGTATATTTAACAATGAAAAAGATGCAAAGAGAAATGATGAAAATTAGCGGCAGTAAGTATTAGATGGTTGATTTAGATACAAAAAAAGTCGCTATGGAAGCGACTTTTTACTGTTGGTTAATGATATCAGTTACTTAGGTTGAGCATCGATACATTGGCCATTAATATCTGTCACGCTTGGGTTCATTAAATGTAGGTACAGTGGGATGATGTCGAGTGGCGTTTTTAGCTTATTCGCATCTTCTCCTGGGTACGCTTTTGCACGCATGCGTGTTTGAGTGCCGCCCGGGTTGATTGCGTTAACACGGATGTTCGTGTCTTCAAGCTCGTCCGCTAAGATTTGCATCATACCTTCGGTAGCAAACTTAGAAATTGCGTAAGTGCCCCAGAATGCACGGCCAGAGTGACCAACCGTTGAAGAGGTAAATACGATACGACCTGCTTCTGCTTTTTTAAGTGCAGGTAGCAGAGCTTGAGTCATCAAGAACTCAGACTTCACATTGATCTGCATAACATCATCAAAGGTTTCTTCATCAATCTGCTCAAACGGGCTCAGAGTGCCAAGAACGCCAGCATTATGAAGTAGACCGTCTAAACGACCGAACTGTGATTGAATGGTTTCAGCCATATCAACGTAGTTCTGCTTTGTCGCACCTTTTAAATCCAATGGGATAATCGCAGGTTGTGGGTAACCAGCGCTTTCGATTTCATCGTAAATGAATTCAAGGTTTTTAACATTGCGGCCTAACAGAATGACAGTTGCACCATGTTGAGCGAAGCTTAGTGCTGCTTGGCGACCAATGCCAGCACCGGCACCTGTAACCAAAATTACTTTATCTTTGAGGGCATCTGTAGAGATTGGGTAATCCACTGTGCTTATCCTTCTTTCTTTTATTATGTTCGTCATTCCATTGATGTTTAATCACACAGATAACCGCAGGAATGATGAGAAATTCTTGGTAATCGTGACAAGATGGTTACAATACACTAATTCATACAATAGGGGATATGACATTGGAATTTTTGTTGGACTACGGCTTGTTTTTAGCCAAGATTGCGACCGTTGTAATCGCCATCATCGCAATTTTAGTGATTGCTAAATCTGTGGGTGGGAAATCAAGCGCGATTAAAGGTGAGCTGGAAATCACGAACCTATCTGAACATCATAAACAGACGATTGAACAACTAGAGCACCATCTACATGATGATGCTTTCATCAAAGCCCGTGATAAAGCAGAAAAGAAAGCGGAAAAAGAGAAAGTAAAATCACGCGGTAAAGAAGTGAAGAAAGCAGCGAAAGAGGGTGAGCTTGATAGTAAGCGTGAACCACATCTATTCGTTCTTGATTTTAACGGCAGCATTGATGCGAAAGAAGTGGCTTCATTACGTGAAGAGGTAACGGCGGTTCTGGCTGTGGCTCGTGAAGGTGATGAAGTATTGCTGAAACTTGAGTCTGGCGGTGGCATGGTTCACGGCTATGGTTTAGCGTCTTCTCAACTTGATCGCATCAAAGCGGCAGGTTTGCCTCTGACTATCTCGGTAGACAAAGTGGCGGCAAGCGGCGGTTACATGATGGCATGTATCGCAGACAAAATTGTATCTGCACCGTTTGCTATTGTTGGCTCTATTGGTGTTATCGCTCAACTGCCAAACTTCAACAAACTACTTAAAAAGCACGATATTGAGTTCGAGCAGCTAACGGCGGGTGAGTACAAGCGCACACTGACTATGTTTGGTGAGAACAGCGATAAAGCACGTGAGAAGTTCAAAGAAGAGCTAGAAGAGACACACGGCTTATTCAAAGACTTCATTCGTGACCATCGTCCAGCGCTAGACCTTGATAAGGTTGCAACGGGTGAGCACTGGTTTGGTACACAAGCACATGAACTTGGGCTGGTGGATGAGATCCGTACTTCTGATGACTTAGTTGTTGAAGCATGCAAAGACAAGACGGTTCTAGCGATTCACTATGTACAGAAGAAAAAGCTGTCAGACAAGCTAGCTGGCGTGGCAGGTAAATCTGCAGACAGCGTGCTGATGAAGCTGATTGAACGCGGTCAAAAGCCGATTGTTTAAGCTTATTGAGTTCTAGTTCTAGTTCTAGTTCTAGGCTTGGTGCCTTACGTTCATTTACAGACGTTTGAGCCTTAAAAAGAAAGCGCATAAGTCATCAGACTTATGCGTTTTTTTATTGCTCCACTTCCGAGCGGGTGACCACTATGTTGTAGGGGGAGCGGAGTTTTATACCAAACACTGACTTACTGTGATTGATATTAAATCTTGGCTCCATAATCATTACGTTTTGGACAAGTCGTCAGGATTTCTCGATGACCCGTGTCTTTGAGCTCTTCCAAAATCACATCAAAGCCCCACAAGCGATAGAGATGCTTCATCACTTCGTCGTAGCCTTTATCAAGCGGGATGCGGTCGTGAGGCACATATTGCAGTGTCATTGAGCGGTCACCACGAACATCGACATTAAACACCTGAATGTTTGGTTCAAGGTTACTTAGGTTGTATTGCGCCGCAAGCTTCTCACGAATCAGGCGATAGCCCGGATCATCATGAATAGCACTCACCTCAATGGTATTTTTACGGTCGTCGTCGAGTACAGAGAACAGCTTAAAGTCTCGAATGATTTTTGGAGAAAGGTATTGGCTGATGAAACTTTCATCTTTGAAGTTGTGCATCGCAAAGTGCACCGCTTCTAACCAATCACTTCCGGCTAACTCAGGGAACCACTCTCTATCTTCATCGGTTGGCTCTTCACAGATGCGTCGGATGTCTCTAAACATCGCAAAGCCAAGCGCATAAGGGTTTATCCCGCTGAAATAAGGACTGTTGTAGGCAGGTTGTGCGACGACACTGGTATGGCTGTGTAGGAATTCTAAGATGAACTTATCACTCACCAAGCCTTCGTCGTAAAGGTGGTTAAGAATGGTGTAATGCCAGAAGGTTGCCCAGCCTTCGTTCATCACTTGAGTTTGTTTTTGAGGGTAGAAGTATTGGCTCACTTTGCGAACGATGCGAACACACTCTCGTTGCCAAGGTTCAAGCAGTGGTGCGTTCTTCTCGATAAAGTAGAGAATGTTTTCTTGAGGCTCGCTAGGAAAGCGGATCTTGGTCTCTTCTTCCTTACTTTTATTTTGAGGAACGGTTCGCCATAGCTCATTCACTTGAGATTGCAGATAAGCTTCGCGTTCTTCTTGTCTTGCTGTCTCTTCTGCAATGGAAATCTTCTCAGGGCGTTTGTATCGGTCTACGCCGTAATTCATAAGTGCGTGACAAGAATCAAGGAGCTGCTCGACTTCAGCAACACCATATTTCTCTTCACAACCACTGATGTACTTCTTAGCAAACAACAAGTAATCGATGATGGAACTGGCATCGGTCCATGTTTGGAACAGGTAGTTGCCTTTAAAGAAAGAGTTGTGGCCATAACAAGCGTGAGCCATTACCAGCGCCTGCATTGTGACCGTGTTCTCTTCCATCAGGTAAGCGATACACGGATCGGAGTTGATTACGATTTCGTATGCCAAGCCCATTTGGCCATGCTTGTAGTTTTGCTCGGTTTGAATGAATTTCTTACCAAAAGACCAGTGGTTGTAATTGATAGGCATACCAATGCTCGAGTAGGCATCCATCATCTGTTCTGAAGTAATCACTTCAATCTGGTTTGGGTAAGTATCTAAACGGTAATGCTGCGCAACACGTTTGATTTCTACGTGGTATTTCTCCAAGAGGTTGAACGTCCAATCTGGACCATCAGGCAGCATCTTGTCGTTTTTCTTTTTTGCAGCTTTGTTTTTCTCTGCAACGTTTGATTTCGCTGTCATGGCAAACTCCCTTACGCTGTCTCTTTCTGGAACAGTTCTCTAAACACAGGAAAAATATCATCCACCGTTTTAATGTTTTTCATGGCGAAGTTGTCAAAGCTACTCTCGAGTTTTTCGTATTCGTGCCAAAGTGTTTGATGAGAGCGGCGTGTTATTTCGATGTAAGAGTAATATTGGCAAGTTGGCAGAAGCGTATTGACCAGTAACTCTTTACAGCGAGGAGAGTCATCAGCCCAGTTATCGCCATCAGAGGCTTGTGCTGCATAGATGTTCCACTCATTAGCAGGGTAGCGGTCTGCGACAATTTCCTTCATCAGTTTCAGTGCGCTTGAAACAATGGTGCCACCCGTTTCTTGTGAGTAGAAAAACTCATGTTCGTCGACCTCTTTAGCCTGAGTATGGTGACGAATAAACACAACATCGACGTTTTCGTAGGTGCGATTTAAGAACAGATACAGAAGAACATAAAAGCGCTTCGCAATATCTTTTGTGGCCTGATCCATAGAGCCCGATACATCCATTAGACAGAACATCACGGCTTGGCTAGATGGAATAGGGCGCTTCTCGTAGTTTTTAAAACGTAAGTCGAAGGTGTCAATGAACGGCACGCTTTCAATCTTTTTACGTAACTCGGCAATCTCTTCTTTGAGGCGACCTTCCTCAAAAGGTTGTGCCGGCTCCGTCATTTTAACTTGGTCAAGCTGTTCCATCAGTAGGTTAAGCTCGCGCTTTTTACCTGCTGTCATCGCGGTTCTACGAGCCAGAGATTGCTGTAGTGAACGAACGATAGCGATGTTGGATGGAATCCCCGCGCTTTGGTAACCAGAGCGGTGAGTTTTCCATTCGGTGATTTTGTTGACCTGATTTTTCTCTAGATTAGGTAGAGCTAAATCTTCAAAGAGAATATCAAGATACTCATCTTTTGAAATTTGGAAGGTAAATTCATCTTGGCCTTCGCCATCAGGGCTTGCGTCGCCTTGGCCTGAGCCACCACCTTGACCACCACCTTTAGGGCGTTCGATTTTATCGCCAGTGATGAACTGATCATTACCTGGGTGAACGCGCTCTCTTACGCCGCCTTGACCTTGGTGAAAGTTCGGCTCTTTGATGTCTTTATGGGGAATAGTGACGTCTTCACCTGTTTCTGTATTGGTGATTGAGCGTCGGTTAACTGCATCGGCCACAGATTCTTTGATTTGCTCTTTATGGCGTCGTAAGAAACGCTGTCTATTCACAGCACTCTTATTTTTGCCATTGAGCCTCCGATCGATAAATTGTGCCATAAGAACTCCCTCTCAGCTGATGTCGCGATCCTACTTTTTATTCGGGTATAAGAGTTATTGATTTACTAAGGTATAAAAGTTATTGGTTTATACGAGCTGCTCAGTTGAGCAGCTCAATACCGTTTAGTTATGAGGATTTACGAACTCTTAGGTACCACTCAGATAGCAGTCTCACTTGCTTCTCGGTGTAGCCTTTTTCCATCATACGAGCAACGAAGTCGTCATGTTTTTTCTGATCATCCGTTGAGGTCTTAGCATTGAACGAAATAACAGGAAGTAGCTCTTCTGTGTTAGAGAACATTTTCTTCTCAATCACAGTGCGCAGTTTCTCGTAGCTCGTCCACACTGGGTTTTGACCGTTATTGTTGGCTTTGGCACGAAGCACAAAGTTCACAATCTCATTTCGGAAGTCTTTAGGGTTACTGATACCGGCTGTCTTCTCGATTTTCTCTAGTTCACCATTCAGAGAAGCACGGTCAAATAGTTGGCCTGTTTCTGGGTCGCGGTACTCTTGGTCTTGAATCCAGAAATCTGCGTAGGTGACATAGCGGTCGAAGATATTCTGACCGTACTCAGAGTAAGACTCTAGATAAGCGGTTTGAATTTCTTTACCGATGAACTCTACGTAGCGTGGCACTAGGTATCCTTTCAAGAACTCTAGGTACTTCTCGGCGGTCTCTTGAGGGAACTGCTCCCGTTCGATTTGCTGCTCAATAACGTAGAACAGGTGCACTGGGTTCGCGGCCACTTCGGCTTGGTCGAAGTTAAACACACGAGACAGGATCTTAAAGGCGAAACGCGTTGATAGCCCAGACATGCCTTCGTCAACGCCAGCATAATCTCGGTACTCTTGGTAGCTCTTCGCTTTTGGATCGGTGTCTTTTAGAGTCTCACCATCGTAAACACGCATCTTAGAGAATAGAGATGAGTTTTCAGGCTCTTTTAGTCTCGAAAGAATGCTGAATTGCGATAGCAGATCGAGTGTGCTTGGTGAGCAAGGCGCTTGGGATAGCTCACTGTGCTCAAGCAGTTTCTTGTAGATCTTAACTTCTTCAGACACACGCAGACAGTAAGGGACTTTTACAATGTACACACGGTCGAGGAATGCTTCGTTGTTTTTGTTGTTACGGAAGGTCTGCCACTCAGATTCGTTCGAGTGAGCGAGAATCATACCGTCAAATGGCAGTGCAGAAAGCCCTTCGGTACCGTTGAAGTTACCTTCTTGTGTTGCCGTAAGTAGAGGGTGTAATACTTTGATTGGCGCTTTGAACATCTCCACGAATTCCATCACACCTTGGTTGGCTTTACAAAGCGCACCAGAGTAGCTGTAGGCATCAGGATCATCTTGAGAGAAGTGTTCAAGTTTACGAATATCAACTTTACCAACCAGAGACGAGATATCTTGGTTGTTTTCATCACCTGGCTCCGTTTTCGCGATCGCAACTTGATCGAGAATAGAAGGGCGCAGTTTGATGACTTTGAATTTGGAAATATCACCGCCAAAATCGTGCAGACGTTTCGCTGCCCACGGAGACATAATTGAGCGAAGATAGCGTTTCTCAATGCCATATTCATTCTTCAATAAGTCGCCGTCTTCGTTAACGTCGAATAGACAGAATGGGTGATCGTTTACTGGGCTTCGTTCACCGTCAGCAGACAATACATAGATTGGTAGTTTCTGCATCAGGGCTTTGAGTTTTTCAGCGAGAGAAGATTTACCACCGCCCACAGGGCCAAGTAGGTAAAGGATTTGTTTACGTTCTTCTAAACCTTGCGCAGCATGTTTTAAGTAAGAAACAATCTGTTCAATCGCATCTTCCATACCGTAGAAATCTTTAAATTCGCTGTAGCGTGAGATGACACGGTTCGAGAAAATACGACTCAGTTGAGGGTCTTGAGCAGTGTCAATAACCTCTGGTTCGCCAATGGCTAGTAATAAGCGCTCGGCAGCATTAGCGTAAGCACTTTTATCGTCTTTACACAGCCCTAAGAACTCCTGCAATGTCAGCTCTTCTTCCTTGGCTGCTTCATAACGTGATTGATAGTGGTCAAAGATACTCATAGTCACATTCCCCTTGTTAACCAGTCAAAACTGACGAGCGATTGAAAAATAGGCTCTCCCTACATTTTAAGGTTAGACCCGCTTCCACAATTTTGCTTAACAATTATGTATTTATTTACAATTTTGCGTGTGAAAAACGTGGCGAGCGCAATAGGCAACTTGAGGCGCGTAGAATCAAATTATTTTCCATTCGAGGGGATCTGGTCGTTTGTTTTGAGATTTTAGGTTGCTTAATAATACCCGTGCTGGATTTATGTATGTTAGATACATAGCCGAGCCTTATTGATAATCTTGCATGATGAACGGTCTAATGCGCTTGGCTATCAGAAAATAACAAGAGAATGTGAGAATGGTTTATCAAAAAAGTCGTTATTGATTCTCATTATGTTTGAAATGGTAAATTGATACTCTAGAAGGTTACTGCGTTATTTGACGCTGCTTGCGTTTTCTAGTTCAAGTGATTCGAATAAAAAAAGGGTTACTCATGATGAGTAACCCTTTTTCTTGAAACTTTTTAAAAGTTATCGCTGATCTATTAACGAATTAAGCGCTAAAGATTTGAGATAGCTCTGTCGCACATAGGTGGTACTGACGAGGGCAGTTGCGCCATGTTGTTAGCATGCGACGGTACTTCTCTAGCATTGGCATCTGGCTATTGAAGTGGTGATCGGCTTTGTCGAATTGAGGGTAAAGACCTTCAGAATCAACAAGGAAACGCACGTAGTGTACGATCTGCGCTTCAGAAGCGATATCAAAACCTAAGAACTGCAGGCGACGTTGGTCTACTTCAGCACGCTCTTGCTCTGCAAGCATTTTGTTCGACTCTTGCATTGCATGGTACATCTCCATGATGTCGATAATTTCGCGACATTCTGCTTCAGTCAAACAACCAAACTCTTTGTTAAGCTCACGCATTTGGAGTTCGTAACCACGTTCTACAATCGTTTGTAGACGTTGGTATTTAGCGGAGTTCTCAGGATCCATTTGAGACATTAGGTAGTATTGATTTGATAGAATTAGACGCTGAGCATTGGTCATTTCCATGGGAGGAGCCTCACTAAAAAACTAAATGTTGTATTCTTTTGTTGCAGTAAGAGTAACAGCATTCCTACGAGTGGAAACATGATCTCAACACGGATTTAATATGATTTTTTGAATTGATAAACAAAAGTTGTAAAGAAAAGTGAAAGGATTGTTTGGCTCGAAAAGAAAACGCCCCAATCGAAATTGAGGCGCTTGAAATCACTATGAACGTCAGTCTAGATTAGTATTTTACGTTTGAATGGTACTGGCTAAGAACAGCAACAATCTCGTCCATTTTCTCTTTGCTTGGCGGGTTTGTACCTTCAAGAGGGTAGTCAAAACCAAGTGCTTCCCACTTATGTGCACCAAGCTTATGGTATGGAAGCAGTTCTACTTTCTCGATGTTATCCATGTCTTTGATGAATTCGCCTAGCAGATGAGCATCTTCAGGTGTGTCCGTGTAGCCAGGGACAATCACATAACGAATCCACGTCTTCTTACCGATTTTGTGTAAGTAGCGTGCGAAATCCAGAGTACGTCTGTTTGATACACCAATGAAATCGTGGTGAATCTCATCTCGCATGTGCTTAAGATCCAACATAACTAGATCAGAGGCTTCTAGGACTTCATCAACCACTTCAGTGTGCTTACGAATGTAGCCATTAGTATCAAGACAAGTGTGGATGCCTTCAGCTTGAGCTGCGCGGAAAAAGTCACGAACAAACTCAGGTTGTAGCATCGCTTCACCACCAGAACAGGTGATACCACCGCCCGATGCTTTCATGAAATGACGGTATGATTTTGCTTCGTTGATGATCTCTTCGACCGTTACTTCCTTTCCGTCATGAAGATCCCATGTATCACGGTTATGACAGTACATACAACGCATTAAGCAGCCTTGAAGAAACACAATAAAGCGGATACCAGGGCCATCGACAGTACCACAAGATTCGAATGAGTGAATGCGACCAGTTGTAGACATGAGCTATTCTCGTAGAGGAATTTATACCGTTTATTTTATTACAAAAACGGTACATAAAATAGGGTCAAATGGTAACGAGACCTTTAAAAATAAAGGCAACCACCTGTGAAGATGATTGCCTTTATTAAACTTGAAAAGTAAAGGACGAAAGCCCTTACTGGTGGCTAGAAGAAAGCAAACATTGTGATACCGCCAGTGGTGTACACTGACTCTTTCGCTTCTTCGTAATCCGGTGTTTTTGCGGTTAGCGCTAAAGAGGCACCAACGTATCGGTTATACCAAGCGACACCCAATACAGCAGTTGCTTGAATGTTCTCTAAAGTCACATCGTAGATCGCTGGATCTTCGTTGTTTTTATTAGCGTACTCATCAACACCTGAGCGATCGCCTTCGATAGTCAGGTCGTTGAATCGGTAGCGACCTTCGAGGCCTGCATAGGTAAACCAACCAGCGTTTGATGCGCCGATCATGCCCGGTTTGAATGGGTTTTCTGTGGTGATGTTAGCTGCACCAAAGTTACCGCCTAAGTCTGTACCCCAACGAAACATGAAGCCCGTTGAAATGTCACTTCTAAAGTTACCGACGTTGATTTCAGAAACGTTAGAGATTTCGTAGTCAGTATTCGCAAGAGCTTGATTACGCATTAGGTTGAAATGGCTTAGGTAACCAACGCTTCCCGCCCATTCATCATCGACTTGGTATTCCCAACCCATCGGCTCATCCGACTTAGTGATTGAGTGAACCAGCTTTTGAGCATCTTCAGACAGTGCACGTTCGCCCGTAGTACCAAACGTGATATTAAAACGCTGGGCTTGCTGTGGGTTTAAGCTGATGTAATTGAATTCAGTGTGAAGGTAACCTGCGTATGGGCGATCATTAGGCGATGGCGTTTCTAACTCAATGTCAGAAGGCGTATACATCTTGTGGCCAATGGTGATTTCCCACTTGTCTAGAGAGCTTGCGCCCCAGTAGGAAAGACTCAATGGTTTTACCCAGTTATATGGCGTAATACTTGATGATGTGTAACCCAGAAATAAGCCGTTGGTATAGTCTTGGTCGACACCAAAAATACCATCATTATCTAAAGCAAAAGTTAACGTAGAACGCTCAGAGGCTAAAGATGAGAAAGAGAGAAGAATCAGGGGTAAACAACGCAGGTATTTCATGGAGCAGTTACTCTTAAATTATGAACCGCGATATTACCGTAATTTGACAGAATTTGTGGAAAAAAAGTGAATGGCAGGGTGCTTTTTTGCTCAACCTAACATTTCGCGGGATAGGTGAGTGTAGTGCGATTTATTTCAGATATAAAAAAGCCCCGCACATTGGCGAGGCTAATATTATTTACTGTCTATTGAGCGTGAGCTTATAGAGACTCAGTAAATGTACGTGCGATTACGTCAGCTTGTTGCTCTGCAGTTAGAGAGTTAAAGCGAACAGCGTAACCAGATACACGGATTGTTAGCTGAGGGTATTTCTCAGGGTGCTTAACTGCGTCTTCAAGAGTTTCGCGGTTAAGAACGTTAACGTTAAGGTGTTGACCACCTTCAATGCCAGCTTCGTGGTGGAAGTAACCATCCATTAGGCCTGCAAGGTTAGCACGTTGGCTGTCTTGTTCTTTACCTAGTGCGTTTGGCACGATAGAGAACGTGTAAGAGATACCATCTTGTGCGTCAGCAAACGGTAGTTTACCTACAGACGTTAGTGAAGCTACAGCGCCTTTCTCATCACGACCGTGCATTGGGTTTGCACCAGGAGCGAAAGGAGCGCCAGCACGACGACCGTCTGGAGTGTTACCTGTTTTCTTACCGTAAACCACGTTAGACGTGATAGTAAGAACTGACTGTGTAGGGATAGAGTTACGGTAAGTCTTAAGCTTACGGATCTTGTTCATGAACGTAGAAACTAGTTCACAAGCAATATCATCTACACGAGAGTCGTTATTACCGTATTTAGGGTAATCGCCTTCAATTTCGAAGTCAGTTGCAATGCCATCTTCGTCGCGGATTGGTTTAACAGTCGCGAACTTGATTGCAGACAGTGAGTCAGCTGCAACAGATAGACCAGCAATACCACAAGCCATTGTACGACGAACGTCACGGTCATGAAGAGCCATTAGAGACGCTTCGTAGCTGTACTTGTCGTGCATGTAGTGAATGCTGTTTAGTGCAGTCACGTATTGCTTAGCTAGCCAGTCCATGAAGTGATCTAGACGGTCCATTACTTTATCGTAATCAAGAACAGCGTCAGTCATTGGAGCTTCTTTAGGACCAACTTGCATCTTAAGTTTTTCGTCCACACCGCCGTTGATTGCGTAAAGCATTGTTTTCGCAAGGTTAGCACGAGCACCGAAGAACTGCATTTGCTTACCAACGATCATTGGAGATACACAACAAGCGATAGCGTAATCATCAGACTCAAGGTCAGGACGCATTAGGTCATCATTTTCGTACTGGATAGAAGAAGTATCGATAGATACCTTCGCACAGAAACGTTTGAAGCCGTCAGGTAGTTGCTCAGACCAAAGAACAGTGATGTTTGGCTCTGGAGAAGGACCCATAGTGTATAGAGAGTTTAGGAAACGGAAGTTCGAACGCGTTACTAGCGTACGACCGTCGATACCCATACCACCCATAGACTCTGTTGCCCAGATTGGGTCGCCAGAGAATAGCTCATCGTACTCAGGAGTACGTAGGAAACGAACCATACGCAGCTTCATTACGAAGTGGTCGATCATTTCTTGTGCTTGGTCTTCTGTGATTTTGCCAGCAGCGATATCACGCTCGATGTAGATGTCTAGGAAAGTCGAAGTACGACCTAGAGACATTGCAGCACCGTTTTGAGATTTAACAGCAGCTAGGTAGCCGAAGTAAGTCCACTGGATAGCTTCTTGAGCAGTTTGAGCTGGCTCAGAAATATCGAAACCGTATTTCTCAGCCATTTGCTTGATTTGACCTAGAGCACGATGTTGCTCAGAAATCTCTTCACGCAGTTGCATTGTTTCTGCTAGGTTTTCACCGTTTTCGAATTGCTCTTGAAGAGAAGCAAACTGAGCTTGCTTGTCTTTCATTAGGAAGTCGATACCGTAAAGTGCAACACGACGGTAGTCACCAATGATACGACCACGGCCGTAAGCATCAGGAAGACCAGTCAGAACACCAGACTTACGACATTTTAGGATATCAGGAGTATAGATATCGAAAACGCCAGCGTTGTGTGTTTTACGGTATTCTGAGTAGATTTTTGAAACCATTGGGTCAAGAGTTTCACCGTATGCTTTACAAGAACCTTCAACCATACGTACACCACCGTTAGGGATGATTGCACGTTTTAGTGGCTTCTCAGTTTGTAGACCAACGATAGTCTCAAGATCTTTCTCGATGTAACCTGCATCGTGAGCAGTAATGGTAGAGATAACAGAAGTATCGAAATCTACAGGTGCTTTAGTTGCGTTTTCCTGTTTGATACCTTCCATTACCGAAGACCAAAGCTTGTTAGTTGCTTCAGTACCCTCAGAAACTAGGAAAGACTCGTCGCCTTCATACGGCGTGTAGTTCTTTTGAATGAAATCACGAACGTTTACTTCGCTTTGCCACTCACCTGCAGCAAAATCTTCCCAAGCTTTAGCAAATTGCTCTGCCATGACATACCTACCTTTTTAGTAGAAAAAATACGTACATTAACACTGTTGAGCCAGCGCCCCTCGTAAGGGTAGTACACTCTTATTAATAACAATATATATGAGCATATAAGCATCATATGGTTATATATATTGTCACTACCTTTTATATGTTGTCTTTACTCTATGTATTCAAGACTACGCTAAAAAATTTCTGCAAACCTTAAACTAAATCAATAAATGCCAAAAAAAGTTGAAAAAATTTGAGTGGCAGGGGTTGCCACCCAAACTTTTTTTTAATCCTAATACTACTTTTGTGTAGTAAGGACTATTATAGCCAAGCTTTTAGACCATACTGACCTTCTAGCATACCAACTGCAAGCATTGCCACTAGACAGATAACTAAAACGCCAACAGGGATAACAATCTTATCTACAAATGATAGACGCTTTGCACGCTCTTTATCACCAATTAGACCATTATTATCAAGAAGCATAGTTAGTGCCCATGCTAATACTGGGTTAACAACCGCTGAACCAAAGATACAGATACCAGCCGCTTGAGAATCTTTTGAATCCTTGACCATTTGCATACCCGCTTCAAGTAGAGGTAGTGATACACCTACAAGTAGTGCTACACGCATTACTGGTGGCCATACTGCAACGTCCATTGGGAAACCAAGGATTGCAACAATAATACACAGAGAACCAAGCAAGATAGCGCCGCCAGGGATTGGACGTTTCGCGATTGCTGCTGGGATCATGTAAGTACCCCAAGAAGATGTGATGTTACCACCACCAACTGCAGTACCCACCATTTGACGAACTGAACACATAGTCATTGTGTCATCTACGTCCATTAGTACTTTTTCAGAACGTTTAGGGTAGTTAAGTTCTTGGAAGATACGGTGACCTAGGAAGTCAGGTGACCACATTGCTACAGCAAGGATTGCAAATGGTAGAGATGCAATGAAGTGTTCAACGTTTGGCAAGCCAAGCATCCAACCTTCAGAAGTAGAACCCCACCAGTAAACTGGGTTTAGGTTTGGAATGCCCATTTCAGTTTCGAATACGATGTCGAAGCCAGCACCTAATACTAACGCAATAGCAAGGCCTGTGAATGCACACACTGGAATAGCTAACCAACGCTTGTTCACTTTTGCTAGGAAAGCGTAGATAGCAATAGTAATAGCAAGAACGATTAAGCCAACGTAACCCATGCTGCCCGCTTCAACAGTAGAAGATTGAAGACCAACCGCCCATTCTTGAATCGAATTGATTTGGCTCATAGTACCCGTTAGGCCTAAGAAGATAAGCAAGCCACCTGCGGTACCTTCCGAAGTCAGGTTAACCAGCTTGGAGCCGCCTTTTAGGAAACTTAGGATTAGACCGAAGACACCGATAAGGATTGCCAATGCAAGAGGGTGAGCACCAGCGAGAGCGATGGTACCAATAAGAGGAATCATTGGGCCGTGGTTACCGGCAAGGTTTGCTTTAGGGTTAAAGAAACCAGAAGCAAGGATACAGAACAGCAGTGCAGGGATAAGCATTTCTACACGAGCGACTTCAATCGCAAACTCTTTACCTAGGTTTACGTGATCCCAAGCTTGAGTTAGGCCATCAGCCCACGACATCATTACTGCAGAGTACATCGCGATGATACCAATGGTACCAGCAAGTGCAGGAACAAGGTCTTCAAGTTCAAAGCGGAAGTCACGACCTGGAAGGTTTAGACCGAAGCGGCGAGGCTTCATGATTTGAAGCTCGTGATCTAGATAATCTGAGCGGCTCTCAAATTCAGAAGCAGGGCGGTGTAGCTCTTTATAGCTTTTCTCTTCTACTTCAGAGTTCGCATTGTTCACAACGTCTGACATAGATTCCTCATATTTTTATGTTAGTAATTCTAAAATTGAATTCTATAAGTTCGCGTAATTGCGTTATTTCTTAGTTATAACTCATTAACATTATGTTGCACGGCTTTGATGTGCTTTATGCAGCTAAGTTAAAAGAAATGTTTGGCATTTTTAATGCCTTATTCTTTGCTGGGGAGTCTAACAAGCTTACCCTTTAGGGTGATTGATCTTGATCACTTTATGAGTTTATGTGAAAGAAAGCTACAAAACGCAGCGATTCATTAACTTCCCATTGATAAATAGTGTAATTAGTTTTCACAAACTGTCGTTTTCTTATCTTCTCCTAGCCTTTACCGCTATGGCATTGGCTGAATGCTTTATGTTTACTGAGTTATCTCACTATTACTCGCTTGCCCCACGCTCTGAGTAAAATACTCACAATGTAATAACCTTAAAATAATTGTGTCTTATGGTGAGGTTGGTGTGCTGAATGCATGCGCTATATTTTGTCGACAGTAATGTTTATAAGTTCACAAAACGTGTTTTTCTTGTGAGACATCCAGCTACGAGAATCTCATTTTGATTAACTTTATTTAAACAATGCAAGGGGTGTAATTACAGCTTATTGATAGAACCCATTCATTAAATTGAGGCGAAAACGCTACCTTTTGCATAATAAGTCAGAGTGAATCGCTATTTATTCCAAATTATTAGGTTAATAATTTGTTGCATGTTATTCCGTGTGGTGCTAGTTTGTATCGCATGAAAAGGTCGGAGTACCTTGCATTTTCACAAACTTGGGAGAGAAAGCGCATGAAAGATGTACCAGCGCTGGACATAAAGGATCTACACAAAACGTTTGGTCAAAATGAAGTTTTAAAGGGAATTTCACTTTCTGCGCATAAAGGCGATGTAGTATCGATTATCGGATCTTCAGGGTCGGGTAAGAGTACTTTCCTTAGATGTATCAATATTTTAGAGACACCTACTGCAGGCGAGATTTGGGTTAATGGCGAATTAATTCAAATGAAAAACAACCGCCAAGGTGTTTCTGTTCCTGCCAATGAAAAACAAGTACAGCGAATCCGCTCTCGTCTGGCGATGGTTTTTCAGGGTTTCAATCTGTGGTCTCACCTGACCGTTCTTGAAAATGTTATCGAAGCGCCTGTTCACGTCTTAGGTGTACCTAAAGCACAAGCGATTGAAAATGCAGAGCTACTACTGAAGAAAGTCGGCCTGTATGAGCGTAAAGATTACTACCCGGGTCATTTGTCTGGCGGCCAACAACAGCGTGCTGCTATTGCGCGAGCGCTAGCGGTTGATCCTGAAGTTATGTTGTTTGATGAACCTACATCAGCATTAGACCCTGAGTTAGTAGGCGAAGTGCTTGGCGTAATGCGCGATCTAGCAGAAGAGGGCAGAACCATGCTCGTGGTAACGCACGAAATGGCTTTTGCTCGTGACGTATCTAACCATGTGATGTTCTTGCATCAGGGGTTAGTGGAAGAACAGGGCGATCCAGCTAAACTGTTTACGGAACCTGAATCTGAGCGTTTACAACAATTTATCTCATCGATTTACTAATCAGAATTGAAATGCCGTTGCCAAGGTAAACAGCGACGGTGTGAACAATAAAACACAACAAGTAAGTTAATAAGTAGCAACAAACACAATATTAAAACTAGCAAAACATAAAAACCTAAATCACAGGAGTAGGGATATGAAAAAGTGGTTATTAGTCGCGGCACTTGCTGCAACTGCTGCAACGGGCGTAGCTCAAGCAAAAGAATGGAAAACAGTACGTTTCGGTATTGAAGGTGCTTACCCTCCATTTAGCTGGACAGAAGCTGACGGTTCACTGAAAGGCTTCGATGTCGATATGGCTAACGCGCTTTGTACTGAAATGCAGGTGCAGTGTAAGATCGTTGCACAAGATTGGGATGGTATTATTCCTTCTCTACTTGCTCGTAAATATGATGCGATCATCGCGGCAATGTCTATCACGGAAGAGCGTAAGAAAAAGATCGACTTCACTGGTAAATACGCACTTATCCCAAACAACTTCATCGCTAAGAAAGGTGCAGACCTTAACTTTGATGACCTAAGTGGTAAAAAGATCGCCGTTCAACGTGCAACAACGCACGATAAGTACCTAACAGACAACTACGGTGACACTGTAGAAATCGTTCGTTACGGTTCATTCGATGAAGCTTACCTTGATCTAGCTAACGGTCGTGTTGCTGCTGTACTGGGCGATGCATCTGCTCTAGAAGAAGGCGTACTAAACAAAGCTGGTGGTGAAGACTACGAGTTTGTTGGTCCATCACTAACAGATCCTAAGTGGTTCGGTGAAGGTTTTGGTATTGCTCTACGTAAGCAAGACAAAGATCTGACTAAGCAATTAGATGCTGCAATCCTTTCACTACGTGAAAAAGGCATCTACCAAGAGATCGCTGCTAAATACTTCAACTACGACGTATACGGTGAGTAATCTCTAGCATCACTTCTTAAGGGAGAGGTTCTCCTCTCCCTGTCTTACCAACTTTTTCGCAGTTCTGTTGGAATTCATTATGTTTGATTTACAAGGATATGAAGCGTCGATCCTGAAAGGGGCGGTGCTCACAATCGAAGTTGCCTTGCTGTCGCTAATTTTAGCTATGGTTCTTGGTATGCTAGGTGCCTTAGCAAAACTAGCGCCTTATCGCTGGGCTCGTGCTATCGCAACCCTCTACACAACCGTTATTCGAGGCATTCCTGATCTAGTCTTGATGATGCTGATTTTCTTTGGTGGACAAATCCTTTTAAACAACAGTTTGTATTCCATCAATGAGTGGCTCAATGAGTGGTTCACATCAAGTGATCCTAACCACGAATGGACCGCTTACTTACCTGATTATATTGATGTCAGTCCATTTGTTGCTGGTGTCTTAACCATTGGATTCATCTTTGGCGCTTACATGGCTGAAACCTTCCGTGGTGCAATCATGGCGGTTGATAGCGGTGAAATGGAAGCAGCAAAGGCCTATGGCATGGGACCTGTTCTAGCGTTTCGTCGTATTCTATTACCGCAAATGATTCGTCACGCGCTACCGGGTTTTGGTAACAACTGGTTGGTTTTACTTAAAACTACCGCGTTGGTTTCCATTATTGGCCTAGAAGATATGGTGCGTGTTAGCGCACTGGCAGCGGGTTCAACCAAAATGCCATTTACCTTCTATATGACAGTGGCGATTATCTTCTTATTCTTCACCAGTGTTTCGACGGGCTTACTTAAGCTGGTTGAACGTAAATTCAGTATCCACGCGAGGTAGTTATGGACTTTTCATTGATAATTGAAAGCCTGCCGATTTACCTTGGTGGTTTATGGACAACGGCTTGGATGGTTTGCGTTGCTTTGATCATTGGCTTATTCGTCGCCATACCACTAGCTATCGCTCGTAACAGTCCAAATATGCTGATTAATGCTCCGGCTTGGTCATTCATCTATTTCTTCCGTGGTACGCCATTACTGGTTCAGCTGTACCTGATTTACTACGGTATGGACCAATTCTTCCCAGTGAAAGACACATTATGGGAAAACGCATGGTTCTGTGCTTTGGTGGCATTCATTCTTAACACGTCAGCTTATACCGCAGAGATCATTCGTGGTGCGATTAACGGCTTACCTAAAGGTGAAGTCGAAGCAGCAAAAGCTTACGGCATGAGTACACCTAAGACTTACCGTCGTATCATCTTACCAAGCGCTCTACGTCGTGCATTACCGGCTTACAGTAACGAAGTTATCTTCATGCTTCACGGCTCTGCGGTAGCTGGTATCGTAACCATTATGGATCTAACCGGTGCAGCTCGTTTGGTTAACTCTCGTTACTATGCCCCATTCGAGTCTTTCCTAACGGCAGGTCTGTTCTACATGGCACTAACGTTCATCATCATCGCGATTTTCAAATTCGCAGAGAAGCGTTTCCTTGCTTATCTAAGACCCCTTAGCTAATTGCACGGTATTCACACAGTTAACAAAACGGCGCTCATTGAGCGCCGTTCTTATTTAGGGTTTGTATAGGAATTAGTTGAGTAGCTCTTTGAAGCAAAAAGGACTTATTACACAAGCAATAAGTCCTTTAACTTTGTTTCTGATTTACTAGTTCAAAAAGCAATTAAACTTCATTAACGCCAATGAAATCACCATCAAAGGATGCATCAGTGTAGATGATGACTTCTTTGCCTCCTTTGGTGAAGCTATAAGCGGTAATCGTTTCAGTTCCATCGAGTCCAAGTTTATCTTGCATATCTTGGTCTAGCGTCACTGATGTTGCGGTTTGGTATTGGAATCCTTGAAGATGACTTGCGTCGATATCTTCAATTCCTAAAGCAAAGAATTCAGCAACTTGGTCGTCGTTCTTTGCTCTATTACCATCAAGGTCATGGTTTTGATTGAAGGTTTTACCTAGAGAAATAGTCAGTTTGTCATTAGCTGAGTCTCCCCCTATGACTGCTTCAAACCCATTGATGTTTGACCCCTTCGACATGTCGATATCGACACCACCAGGGTCATTGGCGACCAGTACATCGAACCCTTTACCACCATGAATTAGAGTATCCTCTGCATCAAAGGCTACTGTATCGTTGCCTTTACCAGCACGGATTTCGTCTGCACCACCACCACCAATGATGATGTCATCGCCTTTACCGCCTTTGATATGGTCGATTCCGTCTCCGCCATCAAGCCAATCATCGCCTTTACCACCAAACAATTGCTCTGGTTGGTCGTCGATTTCAACGGTGGTTACCACATCATCGAAGTCACCATCACCGCCAGGGTTGTCATTCCAGAACTGATTTCCGAGTTCTGTACCCGGATTGAAGTTGTTAATGCCGCTAACATCTAAGGTAAGGTTGCCGTTACTACCGACTAAATCTTGTACGCCCAGCAAGAAGGGGTGGTCACTATTGTTAGAGCTGGTCGCTTGTTGAGTGTTTAAGTCAATTGCGATACTTTCGCCTGAGACGAAACCGTCATTCCCGCCATCTGGGATAATGAAGAACCCGAGCGTATCAACGCAATCATCACAGTGCCCCAAATCGAGACTAAAGCTGTTGCCAGCTTCAGAGTTTGGAAGGTGATCTTTCACATTCCCCCAAATGACTTCAGCGTTTACATTGCCTTCACTGTCTTTTGTGAAGTAACCAAACGAATTTTCGAAGCCCGCTTCGGTGCCTTCCATAGTGACGTCAATAGTCCCTCTGAAGCTACTTACATCGTAGTAACCCGTCTCAGGATCGAGTTCAGGTATGCCACCTTTGGCGTTGTCACCACCAAGAATGACATCGTCCCCACGACCACCGCGCAATATATCGGTTCCGTCACCCGTTAGGCCATCGGTGGTAACAGAAGTGACGTAGTAGTCACTTGAATCGGCATTAGCGTCTCCGTTTTTGTCAAATGCAGGACCAACGGCAGTAAACTGAAGTTCATCAAAGGCTTTAAAGCCAGTGTCATCAGGACCGATGTTTAGATAACCGCTGTTGTTATTGCCATCCGCTAAATCGCTCGCAATGAAATCGCCCTCAGCGACCAGAATACCTTCCCGATATGCTGCCCAATGGCCTGCCTCATCTACGCCATTGTCGCCTTCATTTAAGTAGAGGTTGGAAATGCCGACTTTAGCAATCATTGTATGTTCGTCTAAGCTGACGGAAAACATCTCTGATGCACCTTCACCGGTAACGCCGTCGTAGCTGAAGCCAATTTGAGCAAGCACGCCAGCCTCTGCTGCGCCATCTACCCCATAACCTGTACCGCCAGAGCTTGCATTACCTGTATCAACGGTGCCGACAGAACCATCAGCGTTGTAGGCGGTTGAATTTGCTGATAGGTCGACGGATGTCGTTGGCTCCGCTAATTCAAACTCGCCGGTTCCTTCGTTAAACGACAGCGCTTCAAAGTTATCGCCGATAATTACGTCATTCCCTTTACCGCCTCGAATCAAGTCGTTCCCAGCGGCGCCTTCATTTGCAGCGTCTGGCCCGTTATCACCAATGAGCACATCGTTATGCAGTACCTGCTTCAATGACACATTATCAATCAGAGCCCCAAAGGTGTCTTCTGCGCCGTCGGCAATAAAATTGAGTGAGTAATTTCCTGAAGAGAGATCGACATCTTCGCTAAACAGATCCCAATCATCATCGACGCCGTCAATGTCTTGGAAAGACTTCTCGAATACAACGTCGGTGCCCGCCATTATTTGGACTGTGAAAGGAGCGGTGGTGCTATCGCCTCCTTTATTACGGAAAGCGTAGGAAAAATCGAGTTGATATATACCGTCGTCATCGACCGTAAATGTTTGGGAGACGGTTGAATTTGAATTCGCGCCATGCGAGTCTAATTCTAGGAAGTGACCACTGGCGATATCAGTCCCGTAACCATCAGCTGGGACACCGCCATGCAGTTGTTCTTGAATCTCGATACTGCCAACCTCTGCGTTCCATGCACCGGCGCTTGGCGCTGTTCCCCATGTATTGCCAAGGTCAAAAGCTTCAAAATCACCATCGCTGATTAGGTTTTCGCCAAATTCTGCACCAGCGCCTCTGTCACCATAAATAATGTCATTGTTCGCACCGCCTTCAACATAATCATCACCGGCACCTGCAACCACAATGTCGTCAACACACTCTTCTCCTAGCGCTTCTAAATCTTTATCGCGTGCCGCGCTTAAATCGCGGTTAACGCCGGCTTCATCACCAGCATTGAGCGAATGATTCCAAGCTTCAACCACATCGTTTCCGGCACCTGCTTTAATTGTGTCCGATCCACGTCCAGCAGCGATAAAGTCATCGCCGCTGCCGGCATGCACAATGTCGTCGCCTTTACCGGCTCGTACTTCGAGGTTATCGCCGCTGAGGTTAGAAAGGTCATTGTTGACATCTCTAGATTCTGGGGTGGGGAGGTTAGGACCATCTACTAGTGTATTGGTATCATTGCTACCATTACTTTTCAGTCCTGCTGCTGTATTGGTTACTTCTGCCATCGTTTTTTCCTCACATATCATTCGATACATAGAGGCAGCCCAGCCATCTCGGCTTCATCCCTGAGATCTGGAGCTTTCCGTCCTCACCTCACGATGAGTTTGGCTTTATCTTCTTTGTGCGCTTGGTTAAATTTCTCTCATTGCCTTATAGGCGCTCACAGAGAGTGGGTTGAGTAGATACTCGAGCGGTGTTTGTTGCTCAAGTAATATCATCACTTCTGCGGGCATGCCCGGATACAATGAGATGTTTTCTAATGCTTCTAGCTCAGACTTATCTAACGATACTCTCGCTAAGTAAGCAGAAGATCCTGTAGCTTGATCGCTAATGCGGTCAGCCGAAATA
Source organism: Vibrio sp. 10N.247.311.13 (assembly GCF_041467595.1). Lineage (NCBI taxonomy): Bacteria > Pseudomonadati > Pseudomonadota > Gammaproteobacteria > Vibrionales > Vibrionaceae > Vibrio > Vibrio sp. 10N.247.311.13. The sequence goes on from NZ_JBFSUX010000007.1 coordinate 27,544, forward strand.
TGGACTAATTTTCCACGAATCGGTGGTGTTTTACGGAAACTGTATGCAGTCAGTCTTACTTGGGTATCCAACCCAATTCGTAAGGCTTCAATGTCTTCTGGCTTGACTAACGCTTCTACAATCAACTCGTCATTTTGCGGAACCAATTCCATTAAGGTTTCACCGGGTGGAACAATGGCATTTTCGGAGACCACATTAAGTCCAACCACCACACCACTTTGAGGTGCTCTTATTTCAACCCGGGTAAGAATATCTTGAGCATTGACCATAGCTTCTCTGGTTTCATTCAGCTTTCGTTCTAAATCTTGTATCTCTTCGCCGAGCGTTTTGGCGTAAGTATAATCCGCGTTGATCAGCTCTAATTTCGCTTCGGCGATGGTGCGCTTGGCGTGTCCGATTCTAGCTTTGAGGTCAGCAACGTTACCTTGTAATTGAGAGCGTTCTCGCTGTAAATCCAATAAGCGAGATTTGGATGTGTTACCGGAAACAAGCAAATCTTGGTGCATTTGTACCTGTTCTTCTAAATACTTCAGGCTTCGATTTCCGGCTAAGAATCGTTGTTGGAAGCCTTGCAGATCAAGTTTTGATTGCTCGACTTTTTGCTGTAACACATCGGATTCACCGGATTTTAACGATTGTCTTTTGCTGAAAAGTTTACTCTGCGTATCAAGTAAGCTTGATACGTTTGGGTCACTCATAAGGGAGAGTAATCTCATATCAAATTGAATTTCTTGATGACTCGCTAACTCTGATTGTAAGCGGTTCAGCCGCGCTAAATCACTTTGCCACTGAGCTCTTAGCCTTAGAAGCGATGCTTGAGCTTGTGTGTGACTTAACGTGATGAGCAGTTCGTCTTTTTGAACATGGTCGCCGTCAGAAACATGGACGATTTCTACAATCCCGCCTTCTAAGTGCTGAATGGGTTTTCGCTTTGATTCTACGATAATCACGCCTGGCGCAATGGCAGCAGAAGAAAGCGGGGCTAGGTATGCCCAAGCAGCAAAGCCACCAAGAGTAGTCACAAGAACTAACCAGATGAACACCTGTATTTTGAATGTAGAAAAGATCAGTTTTCTACCATCGTCGAAGTGAATACCTTTATCGTCATGATGAATACTAGCCATTCGACACCTCCGAGGAAGCGACATTGAAGAGCGACCGGACAACTTTACTCGCTTCGCCTGCTTGCGTTATCTGGCCGTTTTTCAATTCAACAACCCAATCGACATGTCTGAGTAAGCTTGGGTTATGCGTTACCATCACGACAGAAATGGATTTCTCTTTCGCCAATTGTAATAGCGAAACAAGAAACTCTTCGCCTTCTTTGTCGAGATGGGAATCAGGCTCATCAAGCACGAGTAGCTTAGGTGAGAAAACCAATGCTCTTGCGATGGCAAGTTTCTGGGCTTGTCCACCAGATAACTGATGACCAAAAGAACCGATAATCGTTTCATATCCATTCGGTAATGCGACAACAGCATCATGCACACCGGCTTGAATAGCGGATCTGACGATTTGGCTATCCGTAACGTTGGAATCAAATCGGGCGATATTTTGTTTGACAGTGCCATGTAAAAAGTCGATGTGCTGAGGAACATAACCGACGGTGTGTTTGAACTGATTCAGATTCCACAACTCAACATTGAGTCCATCGATAGAAATGCCACCTTTTGAGGGCGATATGCCGTTAGTGATCATTTTGCAGATGGAAGACTTACCTGACCCGCTAGGGCCTATCAATGCGACTCGATTTCCTGATTCCAGTCTTAGCTTCAAACCATTAAGAGTCGGCTTGTTAAGTTTTTCAGACGCGAACCATGTGACGTTGTCGATGACCAGATCACCTTTAATTGTTTCCAACTCGGTTCGCTCGGTATGTTTAGTATGAGAAGCAAATTCCTTAGCTAAGCGTTTGTTTGCATCCAAACCAGTTTTCCATGCTTGAATACCACTAGAGAGCATCTCAATTGGCTGGAGTGCTCTCGCCATTAGGATTGAACCCGCAATCATTCCACCAGCAGACATGGCATTTTGAATGACTAGACTTGCTCCGACAGCCATGATGATGAGTTGAAGGACCATACGTATGTAACGAGAAAATGCACTCAGTGAACAGGTGGCTTGATCTAAATGGCTTCGAGACCAGCTCTTCTCCGCCAATATTTCTTGGTAGGTCTGACTTAAACCTTGTTGTTGATGTTGGCTAAAGATCGTGGCGTGTTTTTGAAAGCACTCGTCGTTTTTTCTTTGTGTTGCGAGCTGGCTTAAGTAAGTGGTTTTAAAGTGCTTAGATTTAACCCAATGAGAAAGCAATGTTGTCATGAGAATAAAAACAACGGCACCCACACCGACTAATCCTATATATGGATGAATCGCAAACATAATAATAAGAAAAAGGGGAGTGAATGGCAGATCAAACATGACAAAGTAGGCTGGAGAAGAGAGTAGGCTCTTTACCTCACTTATATCGTTGAACAGATGTTTTTCTTTTGATTTCGATGAGAAGGAGGTTTGTTCAAATAGCTGCTGAGACGCGATAAATTCAAATTTGATCGCTTTCTTTTGTGCATACTTGGCTCTAGACGCGTCAAGGAACGCTTGGGCTGTAAGTAGGAACACAGCAATGAAAGCCAAGAATAGAAGCGTATCTAAACTTTGACTTGAGAGGACTCGATCAAACACTTGAAGGCTGAATAAGGGAACGACTAACATCAATACGCTGATCGCTCCGCTGACCACCATCATCGGAAGTAAACTACGCAGATTAATTGGATTTATACCGGCCCAAGGCTTTGCGTCCATACAAAACTCTCTCCATTGGTTGTCCAAATAGTATAGATGGGCAGTGGCGAGAATGTGAACTATCTCAAGCTTTTTGAGTGGATTTGAGCTAAGTAAAAAAAATGCACAAGCTAAACAAAAGCTTGTGCATTTTTGATTTGAAATTTAATTTGGATTTTATTTAAACGTCGACCAAATCGGAGCGTGATCTGACGGTTTTTCAATGCCGCGTAGCTCGTAATCGATGCCAGCTTCAGTACACTTATCGGCAAGCTTTTGAGTCGCTAGGACTACATCAATACGCAGGCCGCGGTTGTCTACGAAGCCTTTTGAGCGGTAATCAAACCACGAGTATTGATCATTCACTTCAGGGTGCAGCAAGCGGAAGCTGTCTACAAAGCCCCAGTCCATCAATGTTTTCAACCATTCTCGCTCTTCTGGTTGGAAAGAGCATTTACCTGTTTTTAACCAACGTTTCGCATTAGGTTCACCAATGCCGATGTCTGCGTCGATAGGGCTGATATTAATGTCGCCCATCACAATCACTTGCTCATCTTTGTTGTGATAATCGTTTAAGTAAGTCATTAAGTCTTTATAGAACTGGCGTTTGTACGGGTATTTTGTTTCATGCTTGATGTTATCCCCTTGAGGGAAGTAGCCATTTAGCACGGTAACCTTTTCACCATCTTCATCTTCAAACGTCGCCATGATCATGCGTTTTTGATGGTCTTCATTATCTGTTGGGAAACCCTTCTGCACAGAAATAGGCTCTTGCTTACACAACATTGCCACACCGTAGTGGGCTTTTTGACCGTGGAAGTAAACCTTATAGCCCATTGCTTCAACATCAGCAATTGGGAAGGCTTCATCGTGCACTTTTATCTCTTGCAGACCAATCACGTCGGGTTGGTGTTTGTCGATAATAGCTTGCAGTTGGTGAAGGCGGGCTCTAAGACCGTTGATGTTGAAGCTAATTACTTTCATTTGTTTTTATACCTCTCGTAAACCTTTGTCACTGCTTGTTTTTAAAGGTTTTTGATTTGGTGGATTTCATGGTTCATCGTATTTAACCATGCTTAATAATTTCTGTCGCCACTTTGTAGAGACAAAATGGCGACATTAAATGATGTGAATACTTACAGTTACGTAGAATCTATTGAGTCTTAAGTAAATCCAAAAAGAACGCGTATTCAAGTGCGTCTTCTTTTAATCGTTTAAATCGGCCAGAAGCGCCACCGTGACCGGCTTCCATATCGGTTTTGAACAGCAATACGTTGTTGTCTGTTTTCATTTCACGCAGCTTCGCAACCCATTTCATTGGCTCAAAGTACTGCACCTGTGAGTCATGCAGGCCTGTCGTTACCAACATGTTCGGGTAGTTTTGTACCTTAATGTTGTCGTACGGTGAGTACCCCAGCATGTAATCGTAGTAGGCTTTATCGTTCGGGTTACCCCATTCGTCATACTCATTGGTGGTTAGAGGGATCGATTCATCGAGCATGGTTGTCACAATGTCTACAAACGGAACATGTGCACCAATACCACGGTACAGTTCTGGTGCTTGGTTGATGATTGCTCCCATCAATAGACCGCCAGCAGACCCCCCAACGGCGAACACTTTATCTTTCGCGCCGTAGCCTTCTTCAACAAGCTCTTTGGTTACATCAATAAAGTCGTTGAACGTGTTTTGTTTGGTCAGTTTTTTGCCATCTTCATACCAAGGGCGACCCAGCATTTCTGAACCGCGGACATGTGCGATGGCATAAACAAAACCTCTATCCAGTAGGCTTAGGCGAGTTGAGCTGAAGGTAGGTTCAATCGTAGAGCCGTAAGACCCATAGCCGTATTGGTAGATTGGGTTAGTGCCGTCTTTCTTAAATAAGTCTTTACGATAAACCAAAGAGACAGGAACTTGCTTACCATCGCGAGCCGTAATCATGATTCGCTCTGATTGGTAGTTATCCGCTTCGAAATCACCTAATACGGGTGTTTGCTTCATGAGCTCGGATTCACCTGTACTTAGGTCGAAATCATAGTAAGTACCTGGCGTGGTTAAGCTGCTGTAATAGATACGAACTTTTGCGTTATCTAATGCATAGTTACTCGTTAGGTAAGCGGCAAATGCGGTGTCGTTAAATTCAAGTGGAAACTCGTGGCCTGTTGAGAGTTGGCGAACTTTCACTGTAGACAAGCCATCCGCGCGTTGCTCGTAGACAAGATGGTCATCAAACAACTCGAAATCTACAAGCTGAGTATTATCGTCTGCTGGGATGACATCGACCCATTTTGAGCGATCATGCATCTCTTCGGTTGTGACTTTCATTAAACGGAAGTTGACCGCTTGGTAGTTGGTGTAGATGTAATACCAATCACCTAGCTTAGCGATGCTGTACTCTATGCCGGTCTCTTTTGGGTAGAAAGCCTCAGCTGTAGCCTTTGGGTTGTTGGCATCGATGACTGAGACACCGCTGGTTTCTGTGCTCGAATGCCAAATGTAGACCTGTTCACCATCTTTGCTTTTACTCAAAGAGGTGTAGTAAGCACTATCGGTCTCTTCGTAGATTAACTGATCGCTTGCTTGAGCGCTGCCTAAAACGTGGCGGTAAACTTGATAACCCAGCAATGTTTGTGGATCTTTTTTGATGTAGTAGAAGGCTTGGTTGTCGTTCTGCCACGCGATAGCACTTGAAGCGCCTTCAATTTCATCTTTTAGGTATTCACCTGTTGTGAGGTCTTTGATCTTGATGGTGTAAATGCGGCGGCTTAGCGTATCTTCGCCATAGGCCAACAAGTTTTCGTCTGGGCTGATCGTTAAGCCACCAATACTGAAGAATTCATGCTCTTTTGCTAGCTCGTTTACATCTAAGATGACTTGCTTGTCTGTGCCTAAAAAGTTTTTTTCACGCAGGTGAACTGGGTATTCGTTATCGCCTGTGACCTTATTCGAGTAGTAGTAACTGCCTTTGCGAACCGGTACCGAATTGTCGTCTTTCGCGATTCGGCCTTTAATCTCTTCAAATAATTGTTTTTGTGCTGCTTCTGTATGTTTCAACACCGTATCTGCGTACTGATTCTCTTGCTCAAGTTGTTGCAATATCTCTGGATCTTGGCGTGCATCATCGCGCATCCAATAGTAATCATCGATTCGGGTTTCACCATGAATCGTCATTGCGTGAGGGACTTTCTTAGCAACGGGTGCTTGGGTTTGCTGAGCGACGAGCTGTGATTGAGAGTAGTGGTTCATGGTTGATATTCCTTGATTGCTGCATCCGGCGACAAGCGCTATTGATACGACTAATGTGGTTAAAGCGATACGCATCTATATATCCCTAGTGTGCACCTTACTCTTTTTGATGCCAGCATCCTTTGTTGGTTGGGTATCTTCCAGTGATATTATTTATAATTGGATTCTGGATATGCACCTTCATCGTAAGTGTCTGTTATTGTTTTCAAAAAATCAAAGTAATGTTAAATGAAATTACTGATACGTGAGAGTGGAAGGAATAAATGTGCAACAAAAAGGGACACACTTTTCAGTACGTCCCTTTCCTTTGTTTGGGCAGGATTCGAGCTTTACGTTAAATAGCCAATGGCATTTCATTTGAGTGGTCAGGTTTACGATTAACCCAACGTAAACCAAGCATAGCGATGAATGACATTGCAATCATCAAGCAACCGAGTGGCAGTTGGTCTTGAGCTGGGAAGAACGATGCCAATAGTGTTGCGATGCCAGCACCTAGGTTTTGCATACCACCTAAAATCGCACCTCCAGTACCAGCGTGGTACGGGAATGGCGAAAGTGCCCCTGTTGTTGCTGCTGGGAATAATATGCCAGCGCCCAAGAAGTAAATTGTGGCACCGCCAATCAAAGTTAATGCTGTTGTTTGACCAAACAGACCCGGTATCAATACCACTGTTGAGCCTACCAATATCGCAACCAGACCAACATTCAATGCACGGCGCTCAGAGCGACGTTGTGCGATGTAACTAGATAAGCCTGCACCGACTAAGTAACCTGGAATAGGCAAAACAAACAGCAAGCTTACTGTGGTTGCCGGTAAGCCAAGTACGCCACCAAGCAACACACCTGCCGCTGCTTCAAATACGGCTACACCAGCAAAGGTTGCGACTAATACCAATAAGAAACCTTGGAAACGTTTATCAGACAGAACGAACTTGTAGCTGTTGGCAACCGATTCATGCTTGCGTCGTTCTTTCGGCAGTGTTTCCATCATGCTCGTCATCATAGTGATCACAACAGCAATACCAAACAGCGCAAGGAATAAGTAGCTAGAACGCCAGCCGAAAACTTCTGTTAGGTAACCACCCAGTACAGGAGCCATCAATGGTGAGAAAATCACACACATGCTAATCAAGCTGTTTGCACGGTGCAGCTCTGCGCCTTCAAAACAGTCGCGAGTCAATGTACGAGACATCGCACCACCACAACCGATGCCCAAACCTTGGATAAAGCTGCCCGCTAAGAACCATTCATATTCGTGAGCGAACAATGCTACCAAAGTACCGATGATGTAGATGATCAAACCAATCACGATGATCGGTTTACGACCTAGGCGATCTGAAAGTGGGCCGTAAACAAATTGCGACAGACCATAAGGGATCAAGTAACACGCCATCACTGCCTGCAGTGAAGATGCCGAAACTAAGAACTCACCTGCCATATGACCGATAGAAGGCACGTACATCGTTTGAGTCATTTGACCTACGGCAGTCAGAATAGCGATTAAAAAGGTAAGTTTCGCTAATGGAAACGAGGCGGACATTTGCGTATCTCTCCAAAAATTAAGACGTAAAAAGCCTTAGCGCTCCATTAAAGGAGAGCCAAATGAATAAAGTGTTCAGGGAATCTAGGCGCGAGATATTAGAGCTTGATTGCGGGCTTAGCAATCGAAAAGTGTGAAGTTGAGCAAGATAAAAATCTATAACTTGGATTATAAAAACTAATCCGAAATTGCTGCATTTTAAAGAGGGAGAGGGTGGAGTGGGCTTCCTTTAAATATCGATGTTCTGGCTATGTCCAAAGCGCTAAAACCTAAGCAACACAGCCAATGATTATATGAGTACATCATTTTAAATCACAGAAAAAAGGAAGAAAACACGCTCTATTAACATTTGTATAAACTTTCGTTTTATATGTAAGCAATTTGTGCTGTAATTATCCGCTAAGCTATTCGTCTAACTTGTTTACATTTTGTACAGCAATTCGTTGTCGATGTGATAGTTATGGTTATGGAAGTCTTTTGGCTTAAATAAGGATATTAAATGCGCTCTCTATCGGTACAGTGGAAAATAACCCTCTTAGCAGGTTGTTGTTTAATCATTACGTCACTGTCTCTTATTGGTTTCTCGATCTACAACGCAACGAGCAATCAACAAGTCATCAAATCTCAAAGTTCAGAATCAGTTATCAATAAAACTCAGCAGCTGCTGGCGTCTGTTTCTCAGCTTAATGCTCAAGAAACTCAACGTTATGTAGACGAAGCTATTTACCGCGCAGAAATGCTTGCGGCCAGTGCTCAGTTTCTAAAAAACAATGCAGACGAAAACTTTACACCAAGTGAAGAGCTTCGTACCGCCTTGGATGAAATGGTTCGTCGCTCGGTTTTAAACTTCGACTCTATTCAAGGAGCGTATCTAGTTTTCAAGCCTGACTTGCTCGATAGTGAAGATGCGAATTATGTCGATGCTGATTATGTTGGTTCTAACGAAAAAGGTCGTTTTGCTCCTTACTGGAAGGTGGCAGATAACGGTGAAAATGTTCTAGCGAACGTTCTTTCAGAATCTATCTTGAATGATGACAGCAATAGCGAACGTTTTTACTGTCCTTTGTCTTCAGGGCAAACGTGTATTAGTACGCCGAGAGTCGTGAACAGCGGTGGTGTAGCACTACTTACGTCCTCTATTTCAGTCCCTATTTTGGTTGACGACGTTGCTATTGGTTTTCTTGGTATTGATCTAAGACTTGATGGTTTAACCAGTGTGATTACTCAATCTGACCAGAGCTTGTTTAACGGTGCGGGTAAAGCTTACGTGGTTAGTCTAGATGGTTCGGTCATCGCTTCTGATGATTCAAGCATTGCAGTCGGTTCAACTTTCCAAAGTGGCAATACAAACAGTGATTTAATGACCGACTTTATCTTTGGTGGTGAAGTGACAACGCAATGGAGCGAGAACGGTGAGTGGTTACTTGCCTTTGCACCTGTTGTTGCAGCTAACCAAACTTGGGGGGTGTTGTTTGAGATCCCAAGAGACAGTGTCGTCGCTGACGCAAATAAATTGGATTCCATCATTAGCACTAAGCTAAGTGAAGGCATCAAAACAGAAGTGATCGCCGGTACAGTGTTTATTATCTTTGGCTTAGCCATTATCGCGTTTGCCTCGTTGTCTATTGTGAAGCCGATTCGTCAGGTTGTGGAAAGGTTGAATGACATCGCTTCAGGTGAAGGTGATTTGACGCAGCGCTTGGAAGTGAAGTCTCAAGATGAAATCGGTCAGTTGTCAAAAGGATTTAACCTGTTCCTAGATAAGCTGCAACACACAATCAAAGAAGTCATTCACACCACAGAACAAGTGGCAAATACTACCAGCCAAGCGAAAGCATCAGCATCAAGTACTCGTGAAAGCAGCGAGTCTCAATTTAAAGAAGTGGATCTAGTCGCGACAGCGGCCGAAGAGATGACTCAAACTGCGGGCTTAGTGGTACAAAATGCAGAAGTGGCCGTTGATGCAGCGTGCGAAGCGAATCGTTCTGCTCAACAAGGGCAACAAGTCATCGAACTTTCAGCAGGTGAAATGAGAAAGCTGGTGGAGCGTATGTCGAGTGCTGTTCCTATTGTTGAAGAATTGGCAAAAAATAACGGAAACATCACCGAGATCTTAAGTGTGATTGAAGGGATCTCTGAGCAAACTAACTTACTGGCATTGAACGCGGCGATTGAAGCGGCTCGTGCTGGCGAACAAGGTCGAGGTTTTGCTGTTGTTGCGGATGAGGTAAGAAACCTCGCAAGTCGCACCCAGTCATCGGTTGGTGAGATCAGAGCGGTGATCGACAAGGTTCATGCTGGAACTCAAGATGTCGTTGAAGCAATACAAGAAGGCAATATCCTAGCTAACGATACAGCACTACACGTTCAGAAAGCAGTTGAAGATCTGGGGTCGATCTTTACTTCTATTGAGGCGATCAGTGATATGAACAGTCAGATCGTTCGAGCAGCCGAAGAGCAACAATCGGTTTCCGGTGAAGTAAATCAAAGCGTGGTTAATATTCGCGATTTGAGTGCGAAGATCTTGGAGCAAGCCGCGGCTTCTGAGCAAGTCGGCAATGAAATTGACCAACTGTCTCAACAACAACAGAAGTTGGTCAATCAGTTCAAGGTATAAGCATTAAGCCTTAACCAGTTCTTGAATAGAAAAAGGGACAAATGAAGATTTCATTTGTCCCTTTTTTAATTGTTTATTTAGAGGCTAGGCAATAACCAGCGGTTGACGCTGCTTACTCTTCGATAAACCAGTAGCCTTTGTTGACCAATTCAGTCACGACAGTTATGCCCGAAGGAGATAGGGCAGTAGCCGAGGTAATCATGGTCTCATCGCAAAGTATGTTGAGTAACGAAGAATCCGCTTCATCCACCTTAACCACTTCGCCATTGATGTAAGCAGTGTTGCTTTCATTTTCGTGGTAGAGCGCCTTTAAGCCTGATACTCGGTGAATCTCACCTTCAGACTCTAAGTGTTGAGCGATCTCTTCTTGAGTCCATAGTGGCTCTGGAGCAACGATATCAAGCTGGTGGCGTGATTGGCTTAGCAGACAACCCATGAATTCACTGATGGTTTCAGGTTGCTCTAGTGCAGATTTCAACATGTCTGTGAGATTGCTTAAATCCGATGAACGAATTTTTCCGTAGCCATCTTGCGTTTTGAATTCTGGATCGTGAAGATGAACGTCACCCATATCATGTGCAAGTACAAAATCGGCAAAGTTGCTGATCAGTTCTTGTTCTTTAGGCGAGCGGTAGCCAATAGAGTAGCTCATTGACGGCTCTAACGTGTTCCCTTCATGTGGGAAACCTGGTGGGATATAAAGGATATCGCCCGGCTCTAAAGTTTCATCGATGATTGGGTCAAAACCTTCAATTTGACGAAGTGCAGAAGCTTGGACAGTCTCTTTATATTGGCCAACATCTTTAGCGCCAACCTTCCATTGACGTTTGCCTTGACCTTGAATGATGAAGACATCGTATTGATCAATATGTGGGCCTACGCCGCCTTCAGGTGCTGAGTAGCAGATCATGAGATCGTCGAATAACCAGTTTGGTAACGCTTGGAACGCCTCAGTCAGTTGATTTGCGCCTTGGTGCCAGTGGTTCGCTGCTTGAACGATCAGCTGCCAATGAGTTTCGGTTAACTCGCCAAATTTTTCTTCAGAGAATGGACCGTGTTCTGCAGTCCACTGATTGTCGAGGTTAGAGACAAAGCGAGAATCCACTTCTTCTTCCATCGATAAACCAGCAAGTTCTTCCGGCGAAATTGGGTCGACGAAGTTTTGGAAGCCACCCTTTAAGATGGTTGGTTTTTTATGCCAGTAGTTTTCAAGAAACTCGGGCATAGAAAAGCTAAGTTGGTACATGTGAATCCTGTATATTTTTATGCTAGATGCTAGATGCTAGATGCTAGATGCTAGATGCTAGTTTGGCTTGTAAATCTTGCTGGACAATTTTGATTGCTTCTAACGCGACTTTTGGATCGATTTCGTTGCTTTCGAGCAGATAGATCAGGTCGACAGCTAATTTAACTTCTTCTGGTGCGTTATCCAGTGGTGATGGTGTGTTATCAGTGTTCATTTCGCTTAGGGTTCTCTAAGTTAATCAGTCTCTCAATATTTTTCATTGAGTCTTCACAGCGTTCTAATCGCTCTTTTGCTAACTGCCAAGCCTCTTCCGCTTTTTTCTTACTGTGGCGAGGCGCAGAATCAAACGCTAACTTTCGTACTCGTACTAAATCGACCAATCGCTTTTGCCAGTCTTGGTGCTGGGCGAGTTCGTTGTATAGGTCGTTCAGGGTTTTCCCTGACTTGCTTTTTCGGTCCAAGCGTAAATCGTGGTTGGCTAACTCTCTTTGGATTGCTGCAATCTGATTGGTCAGCTTTTCTGTCAGGTAGTTGGCTCTGGACGCGGTCAGTTGATTTGAGGTTTGTTCACGTACAATGGTGCGGTACGTTGCCTGAGTTTCAAGTGCATAGGGAAGCAAAACAGAGGCGCCGCATTTAAATAAGGCTCGGTCAAACAAGGCTTGATGATAAGCCCCTCGAGATTTGTCAACCTGCGAGCAATGGCCAATCAAGGTATCAATAACACTTTTTAGCTTTGAAAATTGATTCATTTCACTTCCCGTTGGCTACTGCCTATAAGTTCACAAACCAAGCTTCGTATGCCAGTTTAATTGCAAGTACGCTTACAACTGTAACAAACACAGGTCTTATAAATGTAGCACCGAACCGAATAGCAGAGTGAGCGCCAACAAATGCACCGGCCATCAAACAAAGGCCCATGGTTAAACCTAGAACCCAATCAATATGACCAAGAATCGCGAAGGTCACCAAAGAGGTAAAGTTACTGGTAAAGTTCATGGCTTTGGATAGACCAGAGGCAAGTAAGATGTTTAAGCGATAAAGCGCCATAGAGCTTACCGTCCAAAACGCGCCAGTTCCTGGGCCAGCAACCCCATCATAAAAGCCAAGAATGAATCCTTGGTACTTTTGTTTTCTCTTAAGCACAGGGCATGGCTTAGGAGACACATTATGGCTCACATCTGGAGTCTTATGAAAAATGGTATAGACCGCTGCGGCAAGAATGACTAACGGCAATACCTTCTCTAACCACTCGGTGCTAATGGCATCAACAGTGAGTGTGCCGATTGTCGCACCTATTAAAGTAGATATGAATGCATTGACCCAACACTCAGGCTTGAACAGCTTTTTACGGTAGTAAGTGAATGCAGCTGTAGATGAAGCGAAAGTCGCTGCAAGCTTGTTAGTACCCAATGCGATGTGTGGCGGTAAACCAAGCGATAGCAAAGCTGGAACGGTTAACATCCCTCCGCCACCTGCGACAGCATCAATAAAGCCTGCTGCAAATGCAACCAGAGCAAGTATGACCAACATGGTTGGCTCAATCATTTCCATAAATAGCTAGTGTTCTCGTTATCGGCTGATAGGGCAGCCACATGAAAAATCTATGGATTAGTCATGTTGGGTTGTGAATGCAAGGGCCTAGCGATGAAGGCCCATAACTACCTCAAGGGCAGGGGATATTAGTATTTTATTGTTCTTTTAAAAGGCGGTAGTGAATCGAGTAGGGACTTTCCGTATCGCTTCGTTACTATGCGTCTATCAAGGATCGTGACTTTACCAGAATCTCTTTCCTTACGCAGTAGTCTACCCACAGATTGAATAAGCTTTTTACTCGCATCTGGAACAGTAATCTGCATAAAAGGGTTACCACCGCGTGATTCAATATATTCTGAATGTGCTTGCTCTACGGGAGAGGTAGGAACACCAAAAGGAATCTTGGTAATAACGAGGTTTTCAAGAAGCTCACCTGGTAGATCAAGACCTTCAGAAAAGCTGCCAGTTCCAAAAAGAACGCTGGTTTTACCTTGGTCTATTAGCTTTTTATGTTTTTTTAGAATTTCAGTTCGTGAAGTATCGCCTTGAACCTGCAATGCCCACGACTTTTTAACGAAATCTGTTGTTAAAGCCTCTGCAACTTTGTTCATTTGCCAGTAAGAAGAGAATAGAACGAGATTGGCTTTTTTGTCTTCTATTACCTTAGGCAAAATTTCAATAAGATATTCGGTAAACTGAGGTGCTTGTGGTTCGTACTTCATTGCCGGAACGATCAGCTCAGCTTGATTCTGGTAATCAAACGGTGATGCCAAAGCCAAAAACTGTACGCCATCTTCTGCTTTCTGGCTGATACCTGCTTGATGACAGAAAAAGCTAAAAGAGTTGAGCGCTCTCATGGTCGCAGATACTAATACCGCACCAACACAACGGCTCCAGATTTGTTGATCCAGTTGCCAACCCACCTCGAGTGGTGAAACATTCACAACGAAATCACCTTCGCTTTCTTTATTCAGTTCGAGCCAACGAGCTAAAGGAGCGCCTTTTTCTCTCTTCGATTCAGCCATTAAGCGCCAAACTTGAGCAAGGTTCTCTGTTCTTTGTATATAGAAGCCAATTTCTGCCAGTGCCGGCTCTGCAAGTTTTGCTGAAAGCTCGCCGTCTTTAACTCGTTCCGCAATCAGGTCTGCAATCTTCGCAACTGCTTGGCTCGCCTTTTGTGTGAGTTGCTTGAGGTCTTTTGATTCATTCTCAAGCCACTCAGGTAAGTCGCCATGTTCGAAGCGATACAAGCCGTCTTCAAAGTGGTTAGCGTCAAACTGTTTACTCATTTGAGTCAGGGTAGGGATCAGCTGTTGCACTGAGTCTTGCAGCTCATTTCGAAATCGATGGACACGTTTCTCGTCAGCGAGGCCTGAAAGCTTAGTGATTGATTGATTCAAACGCTCCAACCACGATGCTGCGCCTTTTAAGCTGGCAGCTGCAGAGGAGTGATCTCGAGCGACATGAGGTAAATGGTGTGCCTCGTCGAATATATAGATGCTGTTTTCTGGCTCTGGAAGAATAACTCCGCCACCTAGGTCAGCGTCGGCCATCACCAAACTGTGATTAGCGATAATCACATCTGCTTTATCTAGCTCTGAACGCGCTTTCTGGAAAGGGCAATCTCTGTGAGTTGGCATACTGTTATTACAGCTGTGCTTATCACTAACAATCATCTGCCAAATCATGTTGTCGATGGGTTTTGGCCACGAATCACGGTCACCATCCCATTTACCTTGGGTTAGGCTACGATACATGGTTTGAAGTTGGTCGATATCCTTCTTCTTTGGCTTAGATTCGAACATGGCCATTTGTCCGCCATCAACCCCGCAGGCAGCGGCTAGCTTTTCGGAACAACAATAACGCTGTCTGCCCTTCGCTAATATGAAAGAAAACTCTCGATCAGTCAGTCTTCTATATAGAGGGAGATCTTTATTGACGAGCTGTTCTTGTAGCGCAACCGTCGCCGTTGATATGACTATTTTTCGGTTATTGAGCACAGCGACAGGAATAGTTGCCATTAAATAAGCCAGTGATTTCCCGATCCCTGTCCCAGCTTCTGCAACAATCATGCGATTACTTTTGTGGTATTGACCACAAAGTGTCTTCGCTATTTCTGCAACAAGGTAATTTTGAGCACGTCTAGGTACAAAGTTGTCCAACTGATCTTGGAGGTTTTGATAACTGGTGCGAATAGATTTTTGAATTTTAGTAGTTAGCATACTGTGACCTACGTAACGGAGCGAGGATAGTAGCACATATCACTAGTCGGTACATTTACGGTGAAATAGCTTGCTTTTGAATCAAAGGTAGATCTTGTTCACAAAAAAAAACTGAACCATCAGGAACTTAACTATTTTATTTATGTTGCGAAATATAAATATTAAAAAAGACTTGCTTGTAGGTGTTAAATCCTGAGATGTGGCGTTTTTACAAGTTGTTTGTGGTGTTAAATGCTGTTTTGTTCTTTTTTTGGATTATTATATTTCCTGATAAAACTAAGGATAAGCTGCTCGTAAAACTATGAAAAAAAATGTAAGTAGTTGATTTTGATTGCTTTGTGTTTTTTTTAGGTTTGTTTTTAGTTTATTTGACACGCAGGATAATCTTTTGCAATCTAGACCTCGAAATTTAGTGACGGTGATTAACCAACAAAGAGTGGTAATGACCAGTCATAAAAATAAAAGGGAACCGGGCAAGGATCTCCCATTCTTAGAAAAGGCAGTGGATTTATTATGAAAAAGACTCTATTAGCGCTAGCTATCGCAGCTACAGCAACTTCTGTAAACGCAGCAGAAATTTACTCTAACGACGATACTAAAGTTGGCCTAAAAGGCGAGGTAGATATCTACCTATCTCAATCTGAAGTAGACAAAAACCTAACTGAAACAACTAAGAACGAAGCTGACGTTTCTACTTGGGCTAAAATCCAACTTGACGCTGAGCAGAAGCTTAACGATCAGTTCACAGCATTCGCATCTTTCGAAATCGAAACTGACGGCAGCAACGCTAAGTTCGATGACGTTCTAGCTGGTTTTAAAACTGACACTTGGGGTATGGCTTTCGGTGAAACTGGCGACCTAGCAGAATCTGCTGACGCTATCCAGAAAGATGATATCACAAACGAAGGTAACTACATGGGCTCTACTGGTGGTCACCACCGCGAGTCTTCTGGCCACGGCGCTGTATTCAAAGGTCAATTCGTTGAAGGTTTCACAATCGTAGCTGACGTTAACACTGATTCTACTGAAGACGTTGACAACACTTACGGTATCTCTGCAGATTACGCATTCAGCAACTTCTCTATCGGTGCTTCTTACATCACTGGTGACGCTGCTAAAGACGTAGATTACTCTCTTGCTGGTGTTTCTGCTTCTGCTGAATTTGGTGGTTTTTACTTAGCGCTTACTTACGCACAGTTTGAAGGCAACCAAGGTTACGGTTACTGGGATCTAGCTGACGTTGCTGGCGCTGGCAACTTCGGTAATGGCGAAACTATGGGTATCGCTGCTGCTTACCAAATCGATGCTGTTCGTCTATACACTACATACTCTGTAGCAACAACTGACGAAATCGCTACAGCAGCGGGTACTTCTAAGATCTCTGATATCGACTCTACTAACCTAGTTGTTGGTGTTGATTACGCATTCCGTGACAACATCCTATTCCTAGCTGAATACCAAACTGCTGATTTCGAATACGCATCACAAACTCTAGATGCTGATGGCGTTATTGCTGGTGTTTACTACACTTTCTAATTTGTAGTTAACTATGCTATATAAAAGCCAGCGTTAAGCTGGCTTTTTTACATTTATTGATTAAGGAATCGTACATGAACAAGTGGTATTTAAGTTTTATCTGTCTGCTCTCTGCACCATATGCAACAGCTTCTCTAGAGCTGGCTTCTGGTATCACTCTAAATACTTTGAACGGTGAGGTGATTGATAATGTGGAAGACGCGGTATTGACCTCTGGAGAAAACCAGCTCGTTTTAGATTACACAGGGTATTTGAGCGATAAAGGCAAACGCGAGTTTATCAGTACAGTTCCTTACATTATGGTAGTTAATGTTCCCGAAAATGCTGATGTTGATATTGATCTTCTAAGTAGAAAGTACGCTAAAATCGAAAAAAATGTAGACAGAGAACTTCCTATATTCAGTATCTCTGTAAACGGTGATGATGCAGAAGTCGTGCAAGAAGTTTTGCCTCCATCTCAAGGTGCACTGCCTTACAGCGATATCCCTCAGTTGGTTAAAGACTACAACCAAGAAAGAGGCTTAGTTTTTGATTCAGGCAAGATTCGTTCGTTGAAAGAAGAGCTAGCGGCGGTACAAACTGGTGCAGTAGTTGGAGCAACGGTAGCTGGCGACAGTACTGTGCAAGAGTCTGAAAATACGCTTCAACTTAAGCTATGGTATTCAAGAGCAAATGAAGAAGAGCGTAAAGCATTCCAAAAATGGTTAATTGACCAAAAGTAATCAATCTTCACGTACAAAAAAGCGAGACGTAAATCTCGCTTTAATATATTGCTATGAGTTAAATCTCTTTCCACTCACCAGGCTGCAGCTGCCCCACATTCATATTACCCATTGAGTAACGGATAAGACGCAGGGTAGGGAAGCCGATATTGGCTGTCATTCGTCTTACCTGACGGTTACGTCCTTCAATGATTGTAATAGCCAACCATGTTGTCGGTATCGCGGCTCTGAAGCGTACTGGAGGATTTCTATCCCACACAACAGGTTCAGACATCACCTCAACCTGAGCGGGCAGTGTCATGCCGTCTTTTAGTTCGACACCTTTTCTCAATTTATCTAAATCTTCCTCAGAAGGTGCGCCTTCAACCTGTACCCAGTAAGTCTTTGGGGATTTTGAGTTTGGTTGAGTTAGCTTAGCTTGAAAAATACCATCGTTGGTCAAGACCATTAACCCTTCGCTGTCGCGGTCAAGGCGACCTGCAGCATAAACGTCTTTCACTGGAATAAAGTCCGCTAGCGTTTTTCTCCCTTCGCCATCTGTAAATTGGCTTAGAGTATCGAAAGGCTTGTTGAACAGAATTACTTTGCGATCTTCGAGCGCAACCTTATGTTTTGCATTGGTAGGCTTGCCTTTATATCGGTGCTTGCTTGAGTGAGATTTGTTGTGCGAATTGCCAGTGTTATTCTTATCACTGCTTCGGCTTTGTCTATTACCGCTTTGTTTTAATGTTGCACCAGAACGAGCCGGTTTGTCTGAACGAGATGCGCTGCGTGAGCGAGTAGACATGTTAACTACCTTGCAAAAATGTAAACGAAGTGTGCTGAAAAGTTTTCACTTAAACGGAATTGAGCTATCATTTGCGCGCCTAAAAGACACAAAATAGAACAAGTTGATGGACTCTTAAGCCTGATTTGTTTAATTATACCTTCGTGTTTTATTATAACAACGCACTCACGGATTTGGTTCATGCTGTCATCAAGATTGTATGAAAAATAAGATAGAGTACGACTATCGAGTAAGCAGTTTTCACTCTTAGAGTGGCTTACTGGTCAATTTATAACACGCTCACTACTTTAAATGAGCTTGTAAGAACTATAGGGAAATTTCATGCCTACTGAAAAACCAACGATCATCTATACCATTACAGACGAAGCTCCGGCGCTAGCAACATACTCTCTGCTGCCTATCATTCAATCTTTTACAGCTTCTTCTGGTATTAACGTTGATACTCGCGACATTTCACTTGCAGGGCGTATTATTGCCAACTTCCCTGACTATTTGAACGAAGAGCAACGTATTGGTGATGCATTAGCAGAACTAGGTGAATTGGCTAAGACACCAGAAGCAAACATTATCAAGCTTCCAAACATCTCTGCATCTGTACCTCAGCTTCAAGCAACAATCAAAGAGCTACAGTCAAAAGGTTACGCACTTCCTAATTACCCAGAAGAAGCAAACACTGACGAAGAGAAAGCAGTAAAAGCGACTTACGACAAAATCAAAGGCAGTGCAGTAAATCCAGTATTGCGTGAAGGTAACTCGGATCGCCGCGCTCCACTTTCTGTTAAAAACTACGCGAAGAAGAACCCACACTCAATGGGTGCTTGGTCTGCAGATTCTAAGTCGCACGTTTCAAGTATGGACGACAAAGACTTCTTCGGTAGCGAAAAGTCAGTAACCATTGAAGGTGCTACAGAAGTTAGCATTGAATTCGTTGGCAAAGATGGTGCGAAGAAAACATTGAAGCCGGCTTTTGCACTGCAAGATAAAGAGATCATTGATGCGTCAGTGATGAATAAGGCCGCTTTGGTTGCGTTCTTCGAAAAAGAAATCGCATCGGCTAAAGAGCAAGGTGTATTGCTTTCTCTTCACATGAAAGCGACGATGATGAAAGTATCTGACCCAGTGATTTTTGGTCACGCGGTTAAGGTTTACTACAAAGACGTATTCGCTAAACACGGTCAGCTGTTTGAAGAGCTAGGTGTTGATGTTAACAACGGCATCGGTGATGTATACGCAAAAATTGCTGCGCTTCCTCAAGAGCAGAAAGAAGCAATCGAAGCTGACCTGCAAGCGGTATACGAGACTCAGCCACCACTAGCGATGGTTGATTCGGACCGTGGCATTACTAACCTACACGTACCAAGCGATATCATTGTGGATGCATCTATGCCTGCAATGCTGCGTTCTTCTGGTCAAATGTGGGATCCAGAAGGTAAGCAAAAAGATACCAAAGCAATGATCCCAGATCGTAGCTACGCGAGCATTTACCAAGCGGTTATTGATTTCTGTAAAGAGAACGGCGCGTTCGATCCAACAACGATGGGTAGCGTACCAAACGTTGGCTTGATGGCTCAAAAAGCGGAAGAGTACGGTTCTCATGATAAGACTTTCATCCTTGAAGCTGCTGGTCAGGTTCAAGTTGTTGACGCTTCAGGCGCTGTGCTTCTTGAGCAAGACGTAGAGGAAGGCGATATCTTCCGTATGTGTCAGGTTAAAGATGCACCAATCCAAGACTGGGTTAAGCTTGCGGTAACGCGTGCTCGTGCATCGGGTGTTCCAGCGGTATTTTGGCTAGATGCGTCACGCGCACATGATGCTCAGCTTATCAAGAAAGTTGAAGCATACCTTCCTGAATACGATACCGATGGTCTTGAAATTAAGATCCTTGCTCCACTTGAAGCGACTCAATACTCACTGGTTCGTATCAAAGAAGGCCTAGATACTATTTCGGTTACTGGTAACGTATTACGTGATTACCTAACTGACTTGTTCCCGATTTTAGAGCTTGGTACATCAGCTAAGATGCTATCGATTGTTCCACTAATGAACGGTGGTGGTCTGTTTGAAACAGGTGCTGGCGGCTCTGCTCCTAAACATGTTCAACAAGTAGAGAAAGAAAACCACCTGCGTTGGGATTCTCTAGGTGAATTCTTGGCACTAGCGGCATCTCTAGAGCACCTGAGCGTAGTAACAGGTAACGCTAAAGCACAAGTTCTAGCTGATGCGCTTGATAAAGCGACGGGTGAGTTCCTTGATAACAACAAGTCTCCTTCACGTCGAGTCGGTGAGCTTGATAACCGTGGTAGCCACTACTATCTAGCGGCATACTGGGCTAAGGCGCTTGCTGAGCAAACGGCTGACGCTGATCTTGCTGCTGAGTTTGCAGGTGTGGCAAGTCAACTGGCTGAAAGTGAAGAAGCGATCGTTGCAGAGCTGAACAACGCTCAAGGTGTGGCTGGCGACTTAGGTGGTTACTACCTACTTGACGATGCATTGGTTTCAACACTAATGCGCCCAAGCTCAACGCTAAACGCGTTTATTGATGCATAGTGATTGGACTCATCGTTAGTCACTCATGAACGTGATTTGCTAACGAGTTGCTTAGGCTGATAGCTAAGTTATAGATAAAGTCAAAACGAAAGACGCTTTAACGATAATGTTAAAGCGTCTTTTTTCTGTCTAATACTTCTTAAGACCTAGCTTAAGGGGAGTAGCTCTTCGAGCTCATTGTCCAGTGAGCAACTTTAGAGCCCCCAAAACGAAAAAAACCGCTCACGTAATCCTGTGTTACAGGTATTAAATGAGCGGTTTCAATATTCTGTTTACCTATCAGCCGTTAATGACGACTGATAGAGGTTAACATGAGTTTGCATTCGCCTATTTTGCGGCGCTGCCTTCTACAGGAACAACGGAGCTAGCATGCGAGCCTTTAGGTCCACTTTCTACTTCATAGTCGACCTGCTGACCAGCCTTTAAGGTTCGATAACCTTCCATTTGTATTGTGGAGTAGTGCGCGAAAATATCGCCGTCTTCACCTTCTGGACAAATAAAGCCAAACCCTTTGGCATTGTTAAACCATTTTACTGTACCTGTAGCCATGCTATACATCCCTCATGCATTTTGTTACTAACGTTGTTATATCAATTGTTGTAAGTGCGATTGATATCATTCCTACCAGCTAAAGAATTTCAGCTAATAGCTTGAATCTCGTACATTGCTTACGGAAATTAACGCTACCCTGCGTAATTATTCCTTATTGTTAATTTTTGAAGCGTGTTACTGATTTTAATTCATGTTGCAAAAGTGTATTAAAAAACCTTTTAGCTCCAATGTAGCTAATGATTGAGCACAGTCAATAGTAAATTGGTATAAAAGTGATCAATTTTAATAACAAATCACATTCGAGATTAACCGCAAACTATTAACCAAATAGTAACTTAGCGGTAATCTTATCGTTAGTATCAATAGTTATGGCGTCTTTTTAATCAATCACATATGTTAATCTTGTTAATCGAGATCTTTTATTTGCAGCGATGGAAATGGTGGATTAGGCTCAGTATAGAGGAATATTTTTTGGTACTGTTTCTAGATGCAGTTTCTTAGTACACGGTAAAGCGTGAATGTGGTAAATTTGAGTTAGGTAAACACTCACGACTTCCGAAAAATAACCCTTAGCAAAGCGATATGAGCAGAAACTTTGAATGGGCATCTCCAGGCTCAGATTTACTGGAGAAAGAAGCAACAAAAGTAAAGCCACCGGCGATGTATAACGTTGTGTTGAATAACGATGACTACACGCCCATGGACTTTGTAATCGAGATCCTAGAGCGATTCTTCTCACTAGATATCGAAAAAGCAACGGAAGTGATGCTCAAGGTTCATTATGAAGGTAAAGCTATATGCGGCACATACAGTGCTGAAATAGCGGAAACAAAGGTAGCGCAGGTCACGATGTACTCAAAGGAAAATGAGCATCCGCTACTATGTACAATGGAGCAAGTATAAATTGCTCGAACAACACTGTTGTTCCCTTAGGAGGTACTTATGCTAAATAAAGAATTAGAGACGAGTTTAAATGGCGCATTTGCTCGTGCGCGAGACAAGCGACATGAATTCATGACTGTCGAACACCTCCTACTAGCATTATTAGAAAATGATGCGGCCAAGGAAGCGCTCCAAGCTTGTCAGGCTGATCTCGATGCTCTTCGCAATGAGCTCGATATTTTTATCGATCAAACGACCCCACTTATCCCTGAAAGCGACGAAACTCGCGAAACTCAGCCTACGTTGAGCTTCCAACGAGTACTTCAACGCGCTGTTTTTCATGTTCAATCTTCAGGTCGCAGCGAAGTAACAGGTGCTAACGTACTTGTTGCTATTTTTAGTGAGCAAGAATCTCACGCGGCATATCTTCTTAAGAAAAACGACATTAGTCGCTTAGATATTGTTAACTTCATCTCACACGGTATTACCAAAGCGAGCAACGAAGGCGACAGTCCTTCATCATCCGATTCATTTGGTGGTGCAGAAAATGCTGAAGAAGCTAACTCTGAAGACCGTTTAGAAAATTTTGCTACTAACCTTAACGAAGTCGCAAAGCAGGGCAATATTGACCCACTAATCGGTCGTGACAAAGAGCTAGAACGCACTATCCAAGTTCTGTGTCGTCGTCGTAAGAACAACCCTCTGTTAGTGGGTGAAGCGGGGGTAGGTAAAACTGCCATCGCGGAAGGTCTTGCATGGCGCATCGTTGAAGGACAAGTGCCTGAAATCATTCAGAGCAGCGTAATTTATTCTCTAGATATCGGTTCACTGTTAGCCGGAACCAAATATCGTGGTGACTTTGAGAAACGTTTTAAAGCGATTCTTAAGCAACTGGAGAAAGAAGAAGACGCGATTCTGTTCATCGATGAGATCCACACCATTATCGGTGCCGGGGCTGCATCGGGTGGTCAGGTTGATGCGGCAAACTTAATTAAACCACTACTAAGCAGTGGCAAATTACGTTGCATCGGTTCAACAACGTACCAAGAGTACAGCAGTATTTTTGAGAAGGAGCGCGCTTTAGCTCGTCGCTTCCAGAAAATAGATATTATTGAACCATCGCTAGACGATACGACCAAGATCCTGATTGGCTTGAAGCCAAAATACGAAGCTCACCACGAAGTGCGCTACACCAACAAAGCGTTGCGTGCCGCTGTGGAACTGTCAGCTAAATACATTAATGAACGCCACCTTCCTGATAAGGCCATTGACGTAATCGATGAAGCGGGCGCTCGTAGTCGTTTGGCACCTGCAAGCCGTCGTAAGAAAACGGTAAGCGTGGCTGATATTGAGTCAATGGTTGCGAAAATGGCGCGTATTCCTGAAAAGTCAGTATCGTCTTCAGACAAAGATACACTCCAGAAACTGGATGAGCGCATGAAAATGTTGGTATTCGGACAAGACCCTGCAATCGATGTATTGAGTGAAGCGATTAAGCTGACCCGTGCTGGATTGGGTGCAGACAATAAACCTGTTGGTTCATTCTTGTTTGCTGGTCCTACTGGTGTCGGTAAAACAGAGGTGACTGTTCAGCTGTCTAAGTTGATGGGCATTGAGCTTCTGCGCTTTGATATGTCTGAGTACGGTGAGCGACACTCAGTGAGCCGCTTGATTGGTGCGCCTCCTGGTTATGTTGGTTACGACCAAGGTGGTTTGCTAACGGATGCCGTAATCAAGAACCCGCACTCTGTTGTGTTACTGGATGAAATCGAGAAAGCTCACCCAGATATCTTTAACTTGCTACTGCAGGTAATGGATAACGGCACGCTAACTGACAACAATGGTCGCAAAGCGGACTTCCGCAATGTGATTCTAGTGATGACGACCAACGCAGGTGTGGCTGAAACCGAGAAGAAATCGATCGGCCTGATCCAACAAGATCATGCGCCAGATGCGATGGGCGAAATCAAGAAGGTATTTACTCCTGAGTTCCGTAACCGTCTTGATAATATCATTTGGTTCAACAGCCTTGACCCAAGTGTGATTAGCCAAGTAGTTGATAAGTTCATTGTCGAGCTTCAGGTTCAACTGGACGCTCGTGGCGTGTCTTTAGAGGTTTCTGAGGATGCTCGTCACTGGTTAGCTGATAAAGGCTATGACAAGACCATGGGTGCTCGTCCAATGGGACGTGTGATTCAAGAGAAGCTTAAGAAACCACTTGCTAACGAGTTACTGTTCGGTAGCTTGGTTGATGGCGGTACGGTTAAAGTATCCCTGAAAAAAGACGAATTGGATTTCATCTATGTTGGTGCTAAAGAAGAGGTCATGCACTAACGAAGTGATTGATAAATCAAAGGCTTAAATATAAAACGCATGACTTAGGTTGTGCGTTTTTTTATGCTTGCGAGATGCGAGATGCGAGATGCGAGATGCGAGATGCGAGATTGATGTGCTTGTGTAGTAAAAAGCTCAGGCAATAAAAAACGGAGCCTTAAGCTCCGCTTCTTATTGTATTCGCTAATTAAAAATTAACGAGCACGGAAGACGATGCGGCCTTTAGAAAGGTCGTATGGAGTCATCTCAACAGTTACTTTATCACCAGTAAGAATACGGATGTAGTTCTTACGCATTTTACCAGAGATGTGTGCTGTCACTACGTGACCGTTTTCAAGCTCAACACGGAACATTGTGTTTGGTAGAGTATCAAGGACAGTGCCTTGCATCTCGATTACGTCTTCTTTAGCCATCTAATCCTCTTTCGAAATTTGGCGGTTTTCAACGGCTTGATTGTGCCGTTAAAATCAAAATATGTAAAGTTGTCGCGTATTCTACCCTTGCCACCGCTGATTTACTAGCCTTTGATGACGTTGAAATCGTACTTTATAGTTCATCGCAGGGCATTCATCGATTTGATAACCCAAATATAACCATTGTTTTTGTTCTTTCTGGGCATGTTGGATCTGAAATAGAACGCCAAGTGTTCCCATCGAAATGTCTATATCAGGAGCGAAGAAGGTATAAAACGCGCTCGTACAGTGAGCCATGATGTCGGTTACGGCGATACCAACCAACTTGTTCTCATCATAGATGTGCATGAACTTTGTAGTAAGCCACTCATTTTTAGAGAATTGTAGAAACTCTTCTTTCTTGGGTGGGTACATGGTTCCCGAACGGTGACGAGCGGTGATATAGCGACTGTATAAGTCAAACCAGTTGTCATCCATCTCATCTTTCAGTTCCCAACGTAGTGATTTTCCTTTGTTAAGGATCCGTCGTTGGCTTTTGGAAAGCTTAACCTCAGGAATTGAAAGCCGAATCGCTTGGCATGCTGAGCAATTATCGCAATGTGGCTTATAAATGGTTGAACCACTGCGGCGAAATCCATTCGCAAGCAGAACTTCATAGTTATCTGAGGTGTGCATGTGTTCGTCAAGCGTGACCGCCACTCTCTCTTCGAAGTGAGGTAAGTAGCTGCAAGCGTGATTGTCTGTTAATCCAATTCTGATTTGTTGTAAATCTGGATTCATTAAGGCATTTCCTTTAGCCATTGGGTTTTAAAGCATGCATCGTCAACGGAGAACTCTTTGAGTAATTGCAGAGAGCCTAGGAATTCATCCCTATCAACCTCGATAGCGCCCAAGGATTCCAAGTGAGGGTTCATGACTTGGCAATCAATCAGTTGTCCGCCGAATCGGGTAAAGTGTTTACAAAAGTACCACAGCGCAATTTTAGAGGCATTGGTCTTTAGGCTGAACATCGATTCACCGCAAAAGACTTGGCCTCTTTGTAAGCCGTAAAGTCCACCGATCAGTTCATCATCTTGCCAAACCTCAACCGAGTGGCAGAAACCTAATGAAGCGAGTTTGCGGTAGGCTGACTGCATGTCGCTGTTTAGCCAGGTTTCTTCTTCGGGTCTTAGTGAAGAGCAATAACCAATTACTCTGTCCGTCGCTTGGTTGATGCTGACTCGGTAATTGTGTTTTCTTTGAAACTTTTTAAGACTTTTTGACGGTTCGAATGTCTTAGGATTAAATACCGCTCGCGGTGCAGGGCTCCACCAAAGTATAGGCTCACCTGGGCCATACCATGGAAATATACCTTGGCTATAAGCGTTTAAAATTCGCATTGGTGATAAATCACCACCGAAGGCGAGCAGACCGTTGGGGTCATCAAGCGCGTCGAAAGGCGAAGGAAACTCTATACTAGTAGTATCAAGTTCGGTTAGGTATATAGTCATAAGTACCGCATTACAGATTAATCACTGACCAAGAGGTCTTTAGGAGTTTTACCATGAAGAAGTTGCTTTGGATTTTACTTGTTTTGCCCATGTTGGCAAATGCAGCTTACAACAGAAACCAAGCTCGACCAGTAAACGAGGTGGTTTATGGTGAGATTGATACGGTCAGATACATCACTCAGCAAGAGATCGTTGAGTCGAAAGCGAATGGTTGGGAAACCTTGTTAGGTGCGGCGATTGGTGGCTTGATTGGTAACCAGTTTGGCGGCGGCACTGGTAAAGAAGTGGCGACAGCTGTAGGTGCAGTAGCAGGTGCGGGTATTGCTCGTAACCGAGGTAACACACAATATAAAGTAGAGTACAAACTGGTCGAGTTATTGGTCAAAACCAAAGACGACAAGTTGGTCAACATTATCCAAGATGTCGATAACTCGATGCTGTTCAACAGAGGCGATGATGTACGAATTCTCTATTTTTCAGATGGTGTTCGAGTTGATCTCGTGTACTAGTATATAAATACGATTGATTGGCTAATTAATCACCGGTTTGGGCTGGATTAGCTCTGGAGTTCGTTGGAAAAGTTCGTTAGTCTGCAAGTACGAAGAATTATTCATCACCCGAAAATAAATACGCGCCAGTGACTTCGGGTGGTACAAGGACTATAAGATTTAATGGAAAGCCTTACGTTACAACCAATTCAAAAAGTGAACGGGGAAGTTAACCTACCTGGTTCAAAAAGCGTTTCCAACCGTGCACTTCTTTTGGCTGCACTTTCTACGGGAACCACTCGCCTAACAAACTTGCTAGACAGTGATGATATTCGTCATATGTTGAATGCATTAACTCAGTTAGGTGTTGATTATCAGTTGTCTGCAGACAAAACCGTTTGTGAAGTGACAGGTGTTGGTGGTGCATTTTCAAGTGACAAAGCCCTAGAGCTTTTCTTAGGTAATGCGGGTACGGCGATGCGTCCGTTGGCGGCTGCACTATGTTTAGGTCGCGGTGAATACGTTCTTACTGGTGAGCCTCGTATGAAAGAGCGCCCAATTGGCCACTTGGTAACAGCACTGCGAGAAGCCGGTGCCGATGTTGAATACTTAGAGAACGAAAACTACCCACCATTGAAGATCACAGGTACAGGTCTGAAGAGCGGTACAGTTTCTATCGACGGTTCGATCTCTAGTCAATTTTTGACGGCATTTTTGATGGCTGCGCCTTTAGCTGAAGGTGAAGTGACCATTAAAATTGACGGTGAATTGGTTTCTAAACCTTACATCGATATTACGCTGCACATCATGAAGCAATTTGGTGTGGACGTGATCAATAATGATTACCAAGAGTTTGTGATTCCTACCGGGCAATCTTACTCGGCACCGGGTGATTTCTTGGTTGAAGGTGATGCATCATCTGCGTCATATTTCCTTGCAGCCGCTGCTATCAAAGGTGGTGAGATTAAGGTCACTGGTATTGGTAAAAACAGTATCCAAGGTGATATCCAATTCGCTGATGCGCTTGAGAAAATGGGTGCGGAAATCGAATGGGGTGACGACTACGTTATTTCTCGTTGTGGCGAGCTGAAAGGCATTGATATGGACTATAACCATATCCCAGATGCTGCGATGACTATCGCGACAACCGCATTGTTTGCGAAAGGCACAACGGCAATCCGTAATGTCTACAACTGGCGTGTGAAAGAGACAGACCGCTTGGCTGCAATGGCAACAGAGCTACGCAAAGTCGGCGCTGAAGTGGAAGAGGGTGAAGATTACATTATTGTTAACCCTGTGGCTGAACTGACTCATGCGGCGATTGATACTTACGATGATCACCGTATGGCGATGTGTTTCTCGCTGGTTGCTTTGAGCGATACGCCTGTGACGATTAATGATCCAGGTTGTACGTCAAAGACATTCCCTGATTATTTCGACAAGCTGAAAATGCTAAGTCTATAAAAATGCTTAGTATGTAAAGGTTTAGGAACAAAAAAGCTTGCCTAAGTGGCAAGCTTTTTAATTATTGCTGAATTGTAAATTCTTTCGAAAGGTGGTGCGCTAAGTATTTAAACATGTTAAATACCGCGGTTGTATTCTCTGTCGGCATTCCATTGCTGTCTAAGAAGTATTCACCTTTGAAGACGAGTACATCGTCTTTTTCTACTACGCTGTTTGCGCGCATGCCTTCAATGTAGTCATCATGTGATTGGATAATTTGGTTTGCGATAAGCAGTAAATCAAATTCTGCTATTACTTTCTTTGTCATGAGTTTATCTCTGATAACTGAATATAACGTTGAGTTTATGGTGTCGAACTAGAAATTCAATGATTTCACAACCGATTAAGAGAGTCTTTTCAAACATCCACAATTTATTTTGTGATTTACGGCAAAAATAATTGAATGGGGCTCGCGTTAGATTCGCGGACAAGCTTAGTATGAGCCCGTTTAGACGTAATGCCTGATGAATAGGCTCTTGCAAGTATTCTTAGTGAGTACTTTATAGCTTCTTTATATTGTGACCCTTTTATCTATGAGTCGTCGAATTGTCGAGCGATCAGATCCAATTTTGAAAAAAGCGGTTGATCTTCTAGTAATCTCGCACAATAGTAAAAAAAGAAGCAATGAATTTAGAATATCATGCGTAAAAGCCCACAAGCTAAATTGTTGGTGCTGAAGCATCGTGATTAAGGACGTTAGAGTCAATATGGGTAAATCGCTCGTTATAGTGGAGTCGCCAGCCAAGGCTAAAACTATCAATAAATATCTTGGCAAAGACTTTGTCGTTAAGTCGAGTGTAGGTCACGTACGTGATTTACCAACGGCAGGTCAAAGTACTGGTCAAAAGGCTGCTGCAGTTTCAACCAAGGGTATGAGCCCAGAAGACAAAGCTCGTATCAAGAAAGAAAAAGATCGCAAAGCTCTTATCAAAAAGATGGGTATCAACCCGTATAAAGAGTGGGAAGCGAACTACCAAATCCTACCTGGTAAAGAGAAAGTCGTCGCTGAATTGCAAAAACTGGCTGAGAACGCAGACCATGTTTATCTCGCAACCGATTTGGACCGCGAAGGAGAAGCTATCGCATGGCACCTTCGTGAGATCATCGGTGGCGATGAAACGCGATACAAGCGAGTGGTTTTTAACGAAATCACCAAGAATGCTATTCAACAAGCTTTCGAAACTCCAGGTGAGCTAAATATTGATGGCGTAAACGCACAACAAGCACGACGTTTTATGGACCGTGTTGTTGGCTTTATGGTGTCACCTCTGCTTTGGAAAAAAGTAGCACGAGGCCTGTCCGCTGGCCGTGTTCAATCAGTAGCGGTAAAACTACTGGTAGAGCGTGAGCGCGAGATCAACGCCTTTATCCCTGAAGAGTTCTGGGATGTGCATGCTGATACTAAAACAGCAGAGAAAACCGACTTTAGACTGCAAGTTGCACAGAAAGACGGTGTTGCGTTTAAACCTGAAAATGAAGCGCAAACACAAGCTGCTGTTAGCGTTTTAGAAAAAGCGCAATACGAAGTATGTAAACGTGAAGACCGCCCAACAAAGAGTAAGCCGTCTGCACCTTACATCACGTCGACGCTGCAACAAGCGGCGAGTACGCGTCTTGGTTATGGCGTAAAGAAAACCATGATGCTGGCTCAACGCCTGTATGAAGCGGGTTACATCACTTATATGCGTACTGATTCAACCAACTTGAGTTCAGAAGCTGTAGAAGCCGCTCGTGAATACATTGGTTCTGAGTACGGCGCGCAATACCTTCCACCTAAAGCTCTTGCATACGGCAGCAAAGAGGGCGCTCAAGAGGCCCACGAAGCGATTCGTCCTTCAAGTGTAGATGTTAAGTCGGAAGATCTAAACGGCGTAGACGCAGACGCACACAAGCTTTACTCGCTAATTTGGAATCAATTCGTAGCGTGTCAAATGACGCCAGCTCAATACGATTCAACGACAGTAAGCGTTAAAGCAGATGAGTACACGTTGAAAGCGAAAGGTCGTATCCTTAAATTTGATGGTTGGACTCGTGTTCAGCGTCCAATGGGCAAGAACGAAGATACGATCCTTCCAGCAGTACAGATCGGCGATAAGCTTGATCTGATTGCGCTAGACCCTAAACAGCACTTCACTAAGCCACCGGCTCGTTTCACTGAAGCGGCGCTAGTTAAAGAGCTTGAGAAGCGTGGTATTGGTCGTCCTTCAACATACGCATCAATCATCTCAACGATTCAAGATCGCGGTTATGTAAAAGTTGAACAGCGTCGTTTCTATGCTGAGAAGATGGGTGAAATTGTTACTGACCGTCTAGATGGCAGCTTCAATGACCTAATGAACTACGACTTCACTGCTCGTATGGAGCAGAAGTTGGACCAAATCGCAGAAGGCGAAGCAAGCTGGAAAGGCGTGCTAGATAACTTCTTCGAAGACTTTACTGGCGATTTGGAAAAAGCAGACTTAGACGAAGACGCTGGTGGCATGAAGCCAAATCATATCGTGGAAACCGATATTGAGTGTCCGACTTGTAGCCGTAAAATGGGTATTCGTACTGCTTCGACAGGCGTATTCCTTGGTTGTTCTGGCTATGCACTTCCACCAAAAGAGCGTTGTAAGACAACAATCAACCTTGGTGATGAAGAAGGCATTATCAACGTGCTTGAAGAAGACGTTGAAACAGCAGCACTTCGAGCTAAAAAGCGTTGTCCTATTTGTGAAACGGCAATGGATGCCTATCTAATCGATGATAAGCGTAAGATGCACGTATGTGGTAACAACCCGAACTGTGAAGGTTATGTGGTTGAGCACGGCGAATTTAAAGTGAAAGGCTACGATGGTCCACTTGTTGAGTGTGACAAGTGTGGTTCTGACATGGTTCTGAAGAACGGTCGTTTTGGTAAATACATGGACTGTACGAGTGAAGATTGTAAGAACACTCGTAAGATTCTGAAAAATGGCGAAGTTGCGCCACCAAAAGAAGACCCGGTGCATTTCCCTGAACTTCCGTGTGAAAATTCAGACGCGTACTTTGTTCTTCGTGATGGTGCTTCTGGTCTATTTATGGCTGCGAGCAACTTCCCTAAATCACGTGAAACACGTGCACCATTAGTGGAAGAGCTGGTTCGTTTTAAAGACCGTATCTCACCTAAGTTCCAATACCTAGCATCAGCGCCAGTTGCTGACCCTGATGGTAAGCCGACAGTGGTTCGTTTTAGTCGTAAGACCAAAGAAAACTACGTGCGTACTGAAGTAGATGGAAAACCGTCCGGTTGGACTGCGTTGTACATCGACGGTAAGTGGGAAGTTACGGATAAGCGTAAAAAGCCTAAAGAGAAATAACTGAACGTTATTGATGAAAAAGCAGCCTAATGGCTGCTTTTTTTTGATCTCAATATGACTAAATATGCAACTTGTTGACCTGGTGTTTCGTCTGCGAGAATTTATTAAATTCACATCGCAAAATAAATAATGCCAATTAATCAGATTTTCTTATGCAACTTTAACGAGAATGTAACTTAATTAAAATATTGTAACTCACAGATCAGCGTTTAGTTGTATACCTGATGTGTGTCGGGTGTTAATGTAATGTTTCGTCTGGACGGTGTAGTGTGAGCTGCTTTAAGTCTTAGGAAAGCAATCAGCTTACGTACCACAGAATGGCGTATTAAAAATTGAATTCGGCCGAAAAGTCGATAACGTATATAAAACCAAGTGCAAAGAATAGTGCACACATAACAACGTTTGGCTTAGGATATTGTCACTGTATGTGAATGGATATTCGCTAAATACCGAAATAAGTGTTGGTGCTCATCCCCCAGAGGAAGATACCTCTACGAGTACTAACATCGACAAGCTATAGATATATGGAGAATAAAATGGCTGGTGTATTGGGAATGATTCTTGCTGGTGGTGAAGGCTCTCGCTTAAGACCTTTAACTGAATCTCGCAGCAAACCCTCGGTTCCTTTCGGTGGTAGTTACCGCTTAATTGATTTCGCTTTGAACAACTTCGTTAATGCTGATCTAATGAAGATCTACGTATTAACACAATTTAAGTCACAGTCACTGTTCCACCATATGAAAAAAGGCTGGAATATCAGTGGCATAACAGACCGTTTTATCGACCCAATTCCTGCGCAAATGCGTAAAGGAAAGCGTTGGTATGAAGGCACAGCAGATGCTATCTACCAAAACATGGGCTTTATGGAGTTGGAAGAACCTGATCAAGTATGTATTTTTGGTTCAGACCATATCTATAAGATGGACATCAAACAGATGCTTGATTTCCATAAAGAGAAGAAAGCGGCTCTAACAGTATCAGCATTGCGCATGCCGCTTGCTGAAGCATCAGAATTCGGTGTTATTGAGGTTGATGCTGACGGCCGTATGATTGGCTTTGAAGAGAAACCTGCAAATCCGAAGTCGATCCCGGGCGATCCAGAATCAGCGCTCGTTTCAATGGGCAACTACGTGTTCGAAGCGAAAGAGCTTTTTGCCGAACTAACGGAAGATGCTGATAGAGAAGGTTCGACACACGATTTCGGCAAAGACATTATTCCAAACATGTTCCCACGTGGTGATGTGTTTGTTTATGATTTCAGCACCAACCGTATTACTGGTGAGAAAGAAGAAGTTTACTGGCGCGATGTAGGTACGATTGACGCGTACTGGCAAGCGCACATGGACCTTCTTAAGAAAGATGCGCCATTCTCGCTATACAACCGTAAATGGCCTCTACACACTTATTACCCGCCACTACCACCAGCTACGTTTACTGATTCGGCAAATGGTCGAATTCAGATCATTGATAGCCTTGTGTGTAGCGGTAGTTATGTACGTGGTTCGCGTATTGAAAAGAGTGTACTGGGCTTCCGCAGCAATATCGCATCAGCGTGTGATATTAGCGAAAGCATCTTACTCGGTGATGTAAAAGTGGGTGAGGGTTGTATCTTGCGCCGCGTTATCATTGATAAAGACGCAGATATCGCACCGGGTACACAGATTGGTGTAAATCTGACAGAAGACAAAAAGCATTACCACGTATCTGACGATGGTGTCGTAGTGATTTCTAAAGGAGCACGAGTTGGTTACTAAGACTCTCTCGGTACTTTTTGTAGCGTCTGAAGTTGAAGGCTTGATTAAAAGTGGTGGCTTGGCTGATGTAGCCAAGGCACTGCCGAAAGCGTTGCAAACACTCGAACAGGACGTTCGAGTGACTATCCCCGCATATAGAAACATTCCAAACATTGATTCAGCAGAAGTTATTTTATCGACTGAACTCGATCATTGGCCTCATACGGCTTATCAAGTTAAAAAACTGAGCGTAGAAGGCGTTCCAGTTTTTGGTATTGAATGTGCCAAGTATTTCGACCGCCCGGAAATGTACGCAGAAAACAATCAAGCTTATGCTGATAACGGAGAGCGCTTCTCGTTCTTTAGTGCAGCCTGTCTTGATATGCTTCCTAAGCTTGGTTTCCAACCGGATATCATTCATGCAAATGACTGGCATACTGGTTTCGTTCCTTTCTTGCTTAAATCGCGTTATCAACAACACGATTTCTTTGAAAATACGCGCAGTGTTATTTCGATTCACAATGCGGTTTTCAAAGGTGTGTTCGCCTACGATGAACTTCAATTCCTGCCAGAGATGCACAGTTACCATGCGCCTGAAGCTTCAGTGAGTGACACTCATGTCACTATGCTAAGAGCTGGAGTGATGTGTGCGGATAAAGTGAACGCAGTAAGTCCTACCTATGCAGAAGAGTTGAAAACGGAATTAGGTAGCCACGGTATGGCTGCAGAATTCCAACACAGATCTGCTGATCTGTTCGGCATTTTGAATGGGTGTGATTATGGGGCTTGGAATCCGGAAACTGATGCTTTCCTTCCTCGTAAATACAAAGCGACCAAGCACAGCATGGCTCGCGGAAAATCAGCTTGTAAGCAAAAACTGCAACAAGATGTAGGTTTACCCGTTGCCGATTGCGCGGTTTATGGCATGGTTTGTCGCTTGACGAATCAAAAAGGTGTTCATTACTTACTGCCTATCATCGAACAGTTTTTGAAAAATGATCTTCAGATCGTGATTGTCGGTACTGGCGATCCGGTTTTGGCGAGTCAATTGAAAGAGCTATCAGCGCTTCACTCAGATAAGTTCTCGTTCGTAGAAGCGTACAATAATGAACTTGCGCACTTGGTTGAAGCAGGCTCTGATTTCTTCTTGATGCCTTCGGAATTTGAACCGTGTGGCTTAAACCAAATCTACAGCATGGCTTACGGTACTTTGCCGATTGTTCGTTCTGTGGGAGGTTTAAAAGACAGCGTGAATGATTACGATGAAGATCCTGAAGTCGCGACTGGGTTTGCTTTTGAAGAGCCAACACCGCAGGCGTTATTGGCTGTGTTACATCGTTCATTACTGCTTTATGCACAAAACCCATCTGAAATTAAGCGTGCTCAGCTTTATGCGATGCAGCAAGATTTTAGTTGGGAAGATGCGGCTAAAGAATACCTAGCTATGTATCATTCAGCATTTTAACTTGTTGACTTAGCTTTAAAATTAGCGGGCGGGCAACAACAGCTCGTAATAAATGAAGGCGCTCTAATTGTTGAGTGCCTTTTTGTTTCCTGGTCAGAGCACATCACGTTTACGAAGACAAAGCTTGCAAACTCATTTTTGTCAGGTAGAAAAGGTGAGGTAGGTATTCACATGACTAATGATAGGTTTGACACTATTATCACTTAAAGTTCTTAATAGCGTGGTATCCTTAGTCATCGCCTCGTGATGAGGCATAGCTCCATTCCAATAATTAAAGCGATAGGTATGTCTGAGAGTTTACTATTTCATAAAACATTTACTCACCCTACGAGCGATGAGTGGGTTGTATTTGTGCATGGCGCAGGAGGCAGTTCCTCCATCTGGTTCAAGCAGATCAAAGCGTATAAACAGCATTTCAACTTACTTCTCATTGATCTGAGAGGGCACGGTAAATCAGACAATATACTTAAAGGGCTGATTTCGAATCGTTATACGTTCAAATCGGTGACGCTTGATATTCTTAAAGTGTTAGACCATCTTAAGATCCGTTCTGCACATTTCGTTGGCATGTCTTTGGGCACGATTATTGTGCGTAACGTTGCCGAACTGGCGGCTGGCCGTGTACGTTCAATGGTACTGGGTGGCGCTGTCACCAAGCTAAACACTCGCTCTCAAGTGTTAATCAAGTTGGGTAACCTCAGCAAGCACATCATTCCTTACATGTGGTTATACAGCCTTTTTGCTTATGTTGTGATGCCACAAAAAAGCCAAAAAGAGTCTCGTCACCTTTTTATCCGCGAAGCCAAAAAACTGTGCCAGAAAGAATTTAAACGCTGGTTTATCTTAACGGCTGATGTAAACCCCTTGATGAAATATTTTAAAGATAGAGAGCTACCAATACCGACTCTTTATTTGATGGGTGAACGTGACTACATGTTTATTAAGCCTGTAAAAGAAATGGTTGCAGCGCATGAATCGAGTGAGCTAGTAGAAATCCCGAATTGTGGACACGTGTGTAACGTGGAAAACCCTGAAGAGTTTAATCAGCGTTCGATTGCGTTTATTCAAAAACAAATTCAGTGATTTTCTAGGCGTGAAATCAAAGATGATGAGTTAATCGAATTGAAATAAAAACGGGAAGCTAACTTTAGCTTCCCGTTTTTAATTGGAGGAGGTATCTGACCGAATCGTTCTATCAGGTCACTGAAACCCTGCTATTCAGGTGAGGCAGCACCGCACTGCCAGCAAGAGCCGAATTGCGCTTCGTTGACTTCATGACACTCACCACAACGCCACTCTTCATAGATGATCGAATCTTGCTGCTTTTGGTAGTCATTGACGAGCATGCGAGCTTTACTGGCCAATTCTGGCTCATATAACCATACGTAAGGGGCAGTTTCTTCAGTGAATGGGATTTCACCCTTTAATCCGAACAACCCCTCACCACGGACTTCACAGGCAATATTCTCGCTTTCTAACAATCCACAGATGATATGAGCTTCTGTCGGATTCGATGCACTGAAGATTTTCATTGAAATAGAACCTTATTCGGCTATCTGTGTTGTTTAGATATTATAAACTATTCTGCTATATACATTATTCAGCTACGGGTGCTGAGCGAAACTTACCCATCAACCATTTAGCCACTATTGGGAATATCCCCAATAATGCAAATGACAATAGTACTGAAGGGGAGACGATGCCCGAAAGTGAATCAATTTCTGCGAGCTGAGTACCAGCATTCAAGAAAACCGCCGTCCCCGGTAACATCCCGACTTGACTCGTAATGTAGTAACGACTCACTGACATCGGTGTTAGACCCATCAATAGGTTGATAAGGAAAAATGGGAATACAGGAATCAGACGCAGAGAAAACAGGTAAAATGCGCCGTCTTTTTCAACCCCCTTGTTAATCGTCGCCAATTTGTCACCAAACTTGGTTTGAATCCAGTCACGCAACAGGTAACGGCTACTTAAGAAAGCTAAGGTCGCACCGATCGCACTTGCGAAAGATACCAGTAGCAAGCTGTTCCAGAAGCCGAATAGCGCGGCCCCTAATAAGGTTACAACAGCGGCACCAGGAATGGAGAAAGCCGTAATCATGACATACGCGACAAAATAGATAGCGGCAGCCGCAATAAAGTTGCTGTCAATGTAGTCATTTAACACAGCTTGTTGGGCCTTAGCATTTTCAAGCGTTAAGTACTGGCCGAAATTGATGCCTAACAAGACGATGGTTACGACCAACACAATACCCAATATCATTTTCTTACTCATTGATACTTCCTCTAAATTTTCAATGCATACCGATAGTATAGATAGACAGGCAAAGCATAGATTAACTTTCACCAGTTAATAAAAAACTATTTGTTCTAGACGATGGATCGGGGGCAAAAAGCTAGCCTAATTGCTTAGTCTTATGTTAGCGACAAGTATTGGCGGAATAGAGGTGGAAAAAGATTCGTTGATTAGAAGGTTGTGACTCTCTGCTAGGGACTTGTTTTGTATGCATTATTTTATTAGCGATAATTTGTACCACGTAAAAAGTAACAAAAATTTGAAAGAGTTTTGGTCTTGGCTCGTTCTATATACGTAACAATCGTGGCATGAAGATTGTTTTAGATAATTATTCAGGCAGACAACTAAGGAGCTAGCTATGAAATTATTATCAATGATTACGGTTATTGCTACAACGGGCCTATTCTCTTTCCAAGCCATGGGATCGGGCGTCTATCACCGTGCGGCTGTTGAGTCTAAAGTATTTAAAGGCGATGTAGTGGCGAGCCAATCACAGGCTTACGAATCTGGAAAAAAAATTTGGATGGATATAAACAGTAAGCGCTCATATGAATTGAGCAAAATCTTACCGCAAGCCTCTGAAAAAGTAGATGTACGCTCGTTTGAAATCAAAAACGGTACCATCAAAGTAAAAGAAATAATGGATTCCTCTGGAGAAATTAACTTCATTCCGATGGTTAAAGTGGATTACAAATACTATTACCGTCCATCTTTTTGAACTCAGTGGTTCAGCTATACATAAGACTAGTTTTGTCGACATAAAAAAAGCCGCAGTAAATGCGGCTTAGTTATGTATATAGATTGCACTGACAATGTTAATTGACGCGATTGATAAGCTCTTCGCGACGTTGCTGCGGTATAACAGACCAATGTGTACCATTGATCGCGCCTTCTAGCGCCCAAAGTAGTTCAATACTGACGGAAGACGCATGCGATTCTTTGATGGCGTTAAATGCGTTTACAGAGCCAGATTCATATAAACGTTCGACAGAATCGATCCCTGCCTTTTTCAACATACGCTCGGTAGCGAGTCGAAGATTAGGCAGATCTTTGAGTCGGGTCGGCTTAGCAGAAGACTGCTCAGCTTTTTCTTCTTTAGCAAAACCCAGAGACGTCGTTGCAAGCTGCAAGATTTTCTCTTGGTCTTGCCACAGGCCTTCAGGTAAAGCGAAATATTTAGTAACGACAGGGAAACCACGTTTTTTGTAGACGTACGGTTGAAACCCTTGTTGTTCGAATTGTTTCGTTGTGCCTTTGTCTGCGCGTATGTGCAACTGGTCATTTACAACCAGAGCAAACATAGTGTCATCAGCAAAAAGACCGAAGCCACCAAACATTGAGCGTGATTTTATTTTTCCTAGGGACTCAAATAACTTCATCGAGTCCTTTAGTATCGGTTTATCCATGTTATTTATCTCGGTGTATTTGAACTACGCCACCAAATAAGCAGGTCCGAGAGATTAGCAAAATGTTGCAATTAAATTGTCAATAAGCCGTAAATTACTAAATTATTAGTAGTTACTGCATTTTGCCATCGGTAACCCCGCTACCATACCAACGAGTGGTTTAGGCCGGAAGCTTTGCGTCTCACTCTTTCGAGTGGTTTGCCCTGTGCGTGACTGATTGAATAGAATAAAGTTTTTGTTGGATGAAGCTCACACTTGATATTTCAAAATGTGATACTGCTTCAATTAATGATCTTTCCGTTGTGCATCTGGGTTCATTATAGTTGCTGATAAAAAAAGCGCACCTAAAGGTGCGCTTGATGAAATTAAACTCGAATTATCAATTAATTTAACGTCTTAACTGTACTTCGTTCAACAATTTCAGGGTGCATTTCGAAGACGCGTTTTTCGTGGTCTTTGTCTTTGATGCGCTCCAATAGAATTTCGAATGCATTCTTACCAACACGACGTTTTGGTTGGTGAACTGTCGTTAACGGCGGAGAGAAGTATTCAGCGAGTTCGATGTTGTCGTAACCGATCACTGAGATATCTTCAGGAATGCGGATGCCTTTTTCTTGCAGTCGGCTCATTAAGCCGAGTGCCATTGTGTCGTTAAAGCAGAATACCGCCGTTGGACGATCTTCCATCTCAACGATTTGTTCTGCAGCAAGAACAGCCGTATCACACTCGAAGTTGCCTTCGATGATCATATTGTCATCGGCAGAAATTTTAGCTTCGTTAAGTGCGCGCTTGTAACCGGCAATACGTTCAACACATGCTGCTTTGTCTAAGTGGCCACTTAAACATGCAATCTTAGAGTGACCGCGTTCAATAAGGTATTTGGTCGCTAGGTAGCCACCTTCTTCAGAGTTATCGATGATCTTATCAGCTTGAGAACTCTCTGGGCCCCAGTCCATAATAACTTTAGGGATGTCAGCGTGACGGTCTAACATCTCTCTTAGTTCTTCAGTTAGGTCAGAACACATAACTAAGATGCCATCTACACGTTTCTCTGCAAGCATTCGAATGTAGTCACGTTGCTTCTCATAGATACCGCCCGTATTACACAGGATCAAAGTGTAACCTTGACGGTAGCAGTAGCTCTCAACACCATCGATAACTTCAGAGAAGAATAGATTAGTTGATTGAGTCACTAGCATGCCGATGGTGCGTGTTGTATTACACTTCAAGCTACGAGCAACAGCACTTGGTGCATAGTTCAGTTCATCTACGGCTTTGTTTACTTTTTCTTGCGTTGCTTCTGCAACAAAGCGAGTTTTATTGATTACGTGAGAAACGGTTGTTGTTGATACGCCGGCTAAGCGAGCGACATCTTTTATAGTGGCCATGGTTTTATCCTATTAGAAGCTACTTTCCCAAAGTACGGAATAAAGTAGCCGTTAAGCTACCTAACTAAGAGCTTAAATTTGTAGGGCTCTTTGGGTACTAAAAGTGCTAAAAAACAAAAAACCGCTATTGAGCGGCTTGTCTTAACACCGAAATGCTCAAAACTATAATAAGCATAGCATTTCGTGAATGTTTCATATTTTATCGTTTGCGGTCACAATTTTAGACTGACTAGAAATTACTCGCAATAAAATTCACCCGGAAATCCGGGTGAATTGTCACATTCTTCTGAATTTATTTAACGAGTCATCCAATAAGCTATTCACCAGCTAAATATTGAGTGTCTAATTGACAGAATGCGAGTAGCAACGATGAGACGGAGGCGTAGAAACCGAATTCATCAACGTCATGACATTTCACGTTGAACTTTGGTAACCAAGTCAGCAGTTGTTGTTCGATAAACTGCTGTTGAGCGGCAAATGAATTCTCTAGTTCTTCTTCAATATTCGTTTCGTTTGAACGAATGATCAAGTTACCAAGGAAATCGAGTTCGATAGCAATGTGGTCTGCTGGCTCTTTTAGATCTTGGTTCACAACTAAGTTGTGCTTAGCCATGATCTCTTCCATATCTTTTGCTGGCTTATCATTCAAAAGGCCAGTTTCGCCGATATACATTGAAGCGTAAGGAAGAGCGCCGTGCTTATCTGTCTTTAAGAAAAGATCGCAAAAGTCTGCAGACAGTTCTAGCTGAGCATCTTCACGAGTTTGTAGGCGGTTCAGCGCATCCACTAACTTATCAATCGCTGGCTTTAGTGTCTCATTTTCGCCTAAACCAGTTAGGAAAGAACGAATTTCAACAGAGTGGTAGTGATCGAGTTCTTCTTGAGTGAGCTCTTTGGCAAATAAGCTTGATAGCCACCAGTATATTTCTGCTCTTTGCTCGTTGAACGCTTTCGTATCTTTCATTTGTTAGATCCTGACTTAGTCTTGTGATGTTGCTTATATGCATCTTGAAGTCACTTGGGCATAAGCACACCAAGGCTGAATAACAAGGTTATTTGCGAAACGCAAAGTTACTCGTTAGTAGTAATGCCTATATTGAATTGCGATGGACGATAAATAGCAAGGTTTAAGATTGTCTTGTATCAAAAAAAATCCATGTTTCTGGCTTTTATCTTCTGTACCACTAGAATTGTTACTAGTTATGAATAGAATAGTCACTGAAACTATTAAATAAGAAAAGTGGTGTAGATGAGCTATCACGTATTAGTCGTAGAAGATGATGTGGTAACCCGCAGTAAACTGGTTGGATACTTCCAGAACGAGGGTTACACAGTGAGCGAAGCAGAAAGCGGCGCTCAAATGAGAAACGTGTTAGAAGAAAACAACGTTGACCTCATTATGCTGGACATCAACTTACCAGGCGAAGATGGATTGATGCTAACTCGCGAATTACGCAGTCAATCAGACATTGGAATTATTTTAGTTACTGGACGCACGGATAGCATCGACAAAATCGTTGGCCTTGAAATGGGCGCTGACGATTACGTTACTAAACCCTTCGAACTTCGCGAGTTATTAGTTCGAGTTAAAAACCTACTTTGGCGTATTTCTGCTGCTCGTAAAACAGCAGCGGGCGCAGTCGAAGAAATATCAGATGAGTCTGTGGTTCGTTTTGGTGAGTGGACATTTGATATCCCTCGTCGTGCGTTAAGCAAGAACGGCGAACCAGTGAAACTGACCAAAGCAGAATACGAACTGCTAGTGGCTTTGTCTTCTTACCCTAATCAAGTATTAAGCCGCGAACGTATTTTGAATATGATTAGCCACCGAGTGGACGCGCCTAATGACCGTACTATCGACGTGCTGATTCGTCGTATGCGTGCAAAAATGGAGTTCGATCCTAAGAACCCACAAATCTTTGTGACGGTTCACGGTGAAGGTTACATGTTCGCTGGTGATTGATTTCCTTCGGGAGTGATTAATTAACAACGACATTTAAACGTAAAAAGCCGAGACATCATTGATGTCTCGGCTTTTTTATTACTTAGCTTTTATTGTTAACGACCAGAGAATCTACAAATACTTGGCGACTCTGTATGCTTAAGATGAGTTTAAAGATTCAATGGGCTTATTGAGGCTGAGCCGCAGAAACTTCACCGTCATCTTCAACTAAGCTGGAAGCTTCTGGAATCACCGGCTCTTCAACAATGTCATTGCTTGTATCAAGCCAATCACGTAAATCTTGCCAAACTAATCCCATGGTTTCGTGCCAGTAACGCTCAGTCTGCTCAAGGTATAGCGCTTTTGGCATGTACTTATTCCAAGGCTCAACAACGCCTTCTTGTGCAAGGTAGTTGGTTGGTGCAGGCAGTGGTTTCATACCAGCTGCATGGAATTCATTGAGTGCACGAGTCATATGGCTCGCTGAAGTCACTAGAACCATTTTTTTATTCTTAACGAACGCAGCGGCTTGGCGAGCTTCTTCCCAGGTGTCTTTTGCGGTTTCAAGCAGAATGATGTCGGGCTTTGCTACGCCTAGTGCTAATGCAACTTTAGCC
Source organism: Vibrio sp. 10N.247.311.13 (assembly GCF_041467595.1). Classification (NCBI taxonomy): domain Bacteria; kingdom Pseudomonadati; phylum Pseudomonadota; class Gammaproteobacteria; order Vibrionales; family Vibrionaceae; genus Vibrio; species Vibrio sp. 10N.247.311.13. The sequence continues at coordinate 70,171 of NZ_JBFSUX010000007.1, forward strand.
ATCATTCTTGCGTTACTGACTTCAGTGCCTGCGCCATAGCCAGACAAAATGAGTTTTGCACCAGGGTAAAGGCGTAGAATACGAATCCCTTCACTTAAACGCATCAGGCCGGTGCGGCTAAGTTCTGATGTCGGTGGAATTTGGTCGTCTACGACGTGACCACTTCCAAGAACCATCACGTAATCGACGGTTTCATCGACAGGTAAAAATGCGGTGTGTTGCCTTTCCATTGGCATTAAAAGTTGACTAGAAACTGGCTGGAAAGCGATTAGGAAAATACCACATAGGGCTGAGAGGGTGATTAGGCAACCAGTCTTCCTTTTGGTAGTAAACATCACTAGGGCTAAACCCAGAAAAGCGAGAATTAACATTGCTGGCAGTGGCATCAATAGCGAAGACACTACTTTTTTCAGCTCAAACATATCCGAATAGTCCGAAAAAACATCACTTAGTAGTAAAAAGAGACATCGCCTCTTTATTCCTGAAATTCCTGTGACAGAATAGCAGGCACGATAGGACATAATAACTCAAGTAGCCGTGACTGAAGACCGTAATTTCGACGATATTGCCCACAAATTTGCAAAAAATATTTACGGCTCTGACAAAGGAGAGATCCGTCAGATCATCGTATGGGAAGATTTAGAACAAGCTTTGAGCAAGTTTGAGCAATCAGCTTCGCCGCTGCATGTGCTTGATGCTGGAGGCGGCCTTGCGCAGATGTCGCAAAAAATTGCGTCGCTTGGGCATAACGTTTCTCTGTGTGATCTCTCTTCTGAAATGCTGAAGCTCGCCGAAGAAAGTATCAGCGAAGCGGGTTTGCTAGAGCAATATCGATTTATTCATTCACCGGTACAAAAAGTCGCAGAACATCTCGATGAGAAAGTCGATTTTGTGATGTTTCATGCCGTAATGGAATGGTTAGCCGATCCTAAAGAGGCGCTTGATTTATTGCTTGAACAAGTTAAGCCAGGTGGTGTTGCCTCGATAATGTTTTACAACCACCACGGATTAGTCCTGAAAAATGTGATTTGTGGCAACATTCCTCATGTATTGAATGGGATGCCACATCGAAAACGGTTTAAGCTGCAACCACAAAAAGGCTTGAAGCCGGAAGAGGTTTATCAATGGATAGAAGACGCTGGTCTAGAAATCTGTGGTAAATCAGGCATTCGCTCTTTCAGTGACTACATAGGTAATATGGAGTACATGGGAGATTACCAATTTGAAGATGTATTGGAACTGGAAAAACAGCTATGTCGCCAAGAGCCATATCTGTCACTAGGCCGTTATATTCACGTTTGGGCTCAAAAACCTGCGCAATAACAGCGGTGAATGTGGTAAAAGAAGCCACAACATGCGCTATGCAATCGTAAGAAGCCCGCGTCATAAAGAAATAGGCGTCATATCTAATACATTCGATATGACGAAGAACAGTAACAGGAACCACAATGAGTGAAATGACTCAAACTGCCGAAGAGCAGCCAATTGATGAGTTGGTGGGCTGGGTCAAGCAGCATGATTTTTCATTAAACTTGCCACCAGAGCGCTTAGCATTTTTGATTGCTATCGCAGTACTAAGCAATGAAAGGTTCGATGAAGAGTTGGGCGAGGGTGAACTGCACGATGCATTTACCATCGTCACTCGACTGTTTGAAGATACTGGCGAAGCGTCCGCGTTTCGTGCCAACAATGCCATCAACGAGTTAGTTAAACAGAAGTTGATTAGCCGCTTTACCAGCGAAATCACCGATGGTGCGAGTATTTATCGCTTATCACCATTGGCGATTGGTATTTCAGATTATTATTTACGCCACCGTCAGTTCTCTAAGTTGAAACTGTCTATCCAGCTTTCTATGGTTGCCGATGAGATGGCAAAAGCCATTGAAGCAGCACAAAAAGGCGGAACTCCAGGACATTGGAGAAAGAATGTTTACGGCGTGCTCAAGTATTCTGTTGGTGAAATTTTCGATCAGATTGATCTTAACCAACGTGTTATGGATGAGCAGCAGCAAACCGTTAAACAGCAAATTGCCGACCTTTTAAACAAGGATTGGCGAGAGGCGATTAACAACTGTGAAACCTTGCTTTCAGAAACCTCGTCCACACTAAAAGAATTGCAAGACACCTTGCAAGCGGCGGGGGATGAACTGCAAACACAGATCCTCGATATTCAAGAAATTGTTTACGGTGACGATGAACTCGAGTTCGTTGGCGAAACCCTGTTCGGCTTGCAGATGAAGCTAGACCGAATCACCAGTTGGGGCCAACAAGCCATCGATTTATGGATCGGCTACGACCGCCATGTTCACAAGTTCATCCGTACCGCGATTGATATGGATAAAAACCGCGCCTTTAGCCAGCGCTTGCGTCAGTCAGTCACTGACTACTTTGATGCGCCTTGGTTATTGACCTACGCCGATGCTGAGAAGCTGACGGATCTTCGTGATGAAGCGCTCGTGCTTCGTGATGACGAAGTGATGGGACAAGCACCAATCGACGTAGAGTACGAAGAATTTGAGCAAGTAAATGACCTGCTTTCAGATCGAATTGCAGAGATGTTAAAAGCTCACAAACAGCAAGGCGCGCCAATTGATCTTGGCCTTGTGTTACGCGATTACCTCGCTGCACACCCTCGCACACACCATTTTGATTTAGCCAGAATTGTTGTCGACCAAGCCGTGCGCTTAGGTTACTCAGAGTCTGACTATCAGGCTATTCAGCCAGATTGGCAGGCAATTAACGATTTCGGTGCAAAGGTACAAGCAAATGTCATTAACAAGTACTGATGATTACATGCCAGAGAAACTGGTAAAAGCGATAGCGAACCCACTGTTCCCTGCGCTAGATAGCATGCTGCGTTCAGGTAAGCATGTTTCAACAGAAGACCTAGATAACCACGCGTTGCTGTCTGATTTTGAAGTTGAGCTTCAGCATTTCTATCAACGCTACAATACGGAATTGGTAAAAGCGCCGGAAGGTTTCTATTACCTGCGTCCGCGTTCTACGTCTCTGATTGGTCGTAGTGTGTTGTCTGAGCTCGACATGTTGGTTGGCAAGGTGTTGTGTTTCTTATACCTAAGCCCAGAACGTCTTGCTCATGAAGGTATCTTCACCAACCAAGAACTGTTTGATGAGTTGATGTCGTTAGCGGATGAGAAAAAACTCATGAAGCTAGCAACCAACCGTGCGTCTGGTTCTGACCTAGATAAAAAAAAGCTGTTCGAAAAAGTACGTACTTCTCTACGTCGCTTACGCCGTATCGGTATGTTGATTGCGATTGGTGAAACGGGCAAGTTCCGTATCAGCGAAGCGGTATTCCGTTTTGGCGCTGACGTTCGTGTTGGCGATGATATGAAAGAAGCGCAGTTACGTCTTATCCGTGATGGTGAAGCTGTGGTGCATACCCAAGAGCCTAACCAAGGTAGCTTGTTGAATGAAGAACAAGCGGAAGCCACATCAGAAGTAGATGCAGACGTAGACGAAAACGGTCAACAAGACATTTTTAACGATCAAGCTGACTTTGACCTTGAGTCAAATGCTGGCGAACAAACAAAAGTAGAAGGTGAAGCATGATTGAAAGAGGTAAGTATCAATCATTAACCATGGTCAACTGGAACGGCTTCTTTGCGCGTACTTTTGATATTGATGGATTGGTTACAACGCTTTCTGGCGGTAACGGTGCGGGTAAGTCGACCACAATGGCGGCATTCATCACAGCACTGATCCCTGACCAAAGCCTTCTGCATTTCCGTAACACAACGGAAGCGGGTAGCTCGCAGTCATCTCGTGATAAAGGCCTTTACGGTAAGCTTCAGCCAGGCGCATGTTATGCCGCGCTAGATGTTGTGAACTCTCGTAATCAACGTCTATTGTTTGCAGTAAAACTGCAGCAAGTTGCGGGTCGTGATAAGAAAGTCGACATCAAACCGTTCGTTATTCAAGGCCTTCCAAGCCATGTGAAACCAACGGATGTGTTGATTCAGAACGTTTCAGACAGCCACGCTCGCGTATGTCAGTTGAACGACGTGAAAGCGGCGGTTGCACAATACGAAGGCGCGCATTTTAAAGCCTTCTCTTCGATTGTTGATTACCACTCACAGATGTTTGAATACGGTGTGGTACCGAAGAAACTGCGTAACAGCAGCGACCGTTCTAAGTTCTACCGCCTAATTGAAGCATCACTTTACGGTGGTATCTCAAGTGCGATTACGCGTTCTCTGCGTGATTACCTGTTACCGCAAAATGGTGGTGTGAAGAAAGCGTTCCAAGACATGGAATCAGCACTACGCGAAAACCGTATGACGCTAGAAGCGATCAAAACGACTCAGTCGGATCGTGATTTGTTTAAGCACTTGATCACTGAATCTACGAACTACGTGGCAGCAGATTACATGCGCCATGCTAACGATCGTCGCAACAAGCTTGATCAAACCATGAAGTTCCGTGGTGAGCTGTTTGGTTCTCGTGAAACCTTGCTTGATCAAAACAACTTGTTGAACCGCGTTCAAGAAGAACTAGAGTTACTTGTCGATCAAGAATCAGCACTAGAGCAAGATTACCAAGCGGCTTCGGATCATCTGCAATTAGTTCAAACTGCACTTCGTCAGCAAGAGAAAATTGCCCGCTACAGCGAAGATCTAGAAGAGCTTAACGAGCGTCTAGAAGAGCAAATGATGGTGGTTGAAGAAGCTCAAGAGCGAGTACTTCTTGCTGAAGAGCAGGCAACCATCACTGAAGAAGAAGTGGATAGCCTGAAAACTCAGCTTGCTGACTACCAACAAGCGTTGGATGTTCAGCAAACGCGTGCACTTCAATACCAGCAAGCGGTTCAAGCATTAGAGAAAACTAAGCAGTTGCTTGGTGATGAATCTATTACGGCAGAAAGCGCACTAACTCTGGTTTCAGAGCTAAAAGCACAAGAAGAATCAAGCACTCAAACGCTACTGTCGACGAAGCATAAACTAGACATGTCTTCTGCTGCTTCTGCACAGTTCGACAAAGCGCTCGCTCTTGTTAAAAGTATTATCGGTGACGTTGAGCGTAAAGAAGCGTCTAGCAGCGCTAAGCAAGCTTTAGAAAAAGGCCGTAACGCAAAACACGTTGTTGAAAATGAACAGCAGTGGCGTGCTCAACACCGCGATATGGCTCGTGATGTGGCTCAGCAGCGTCAAGCAAAAGAGCTAGCGACTGAATACCAAAAGCAACACAACATCTCACTGACTGACGAAGCGGTTTTCGATGAAGAACGTGAACGTCATGCTATGCAGATCGAGTCTCTTGAGTACGCTCAAGAAGAGCTGCGTGAAGCGAAGAGTGAGCAACGTCGTGTACAACAAAACCACGATCAAGAGATTCAAAAACTTGAGTCTATTGCTCCAGCATGGATCACGGCAAACGATGCGCTTGAAGCATTAAGAGATCAAACCGACGCTGAGCTAGAAGATAGCCAAGCGGTGATGACTCAAATGCAACAAGTGCTTGAAGATGAGAAATCTCAAGCGGTAGCAAAAGATCAGTTGGCTACGCGCCGAGCTGAACTTGAGCACGAAATTGAGCGTTTAGCGTCTCCAGGTGGTTCTAACGATCCTCGCCTCAAAGGCCTAGCGGATACGCTTGGTGGCGTGCTGCTTTCTGAGATCTACGATGATATCACTATTGGTGATGCGCCGTACTTCAGTGCGATGTACGGCCCAGCTCGTCACGCAATTGTGGTTTCTGATCTTGATGGTATTAAAGAGAAGCTGGTGGATCTTGATGATTGTCCAGAAGACCTTTACATCCTAGAAGGCGATGTCGATGCGTTTGATGACAGTTCATTTAATGCCGATGAGCTTGAAGGCGCAGTATGTGTTCAGCTGAACGATCGCCAAATGCGTTACTCACGTTTCCCTGAGATCCCACTGTTTGGCCGTGCGGCTCGTGAACAACGTCTAGAGAAATTGCGCGAAGAGCGTGATGTTGTTGTTGAGAACCACGCGAAAGCCGCGTTTGACTCTCAAAAGCTGAATCGCCTATATCAAGCATTCAACAGCTTTGTTGCGAAGCACCTGCACGTTGCGTTTAACGCAGACCCAGAACAAGCACTTGCTGCGATTCGTGATAAGCGTAATCAAATTGTTCGTTCTCTGGCTGAGCTTAACTCTAAAGAGCAGCAGCAACGTAGCCAGCTTCTACAAAGCAAGCAGGCACTCGGTGCGCTAGATAAATTAGCACCTATGGTTCGTATTTTAGAAGACGAAACATTGGCTGAGCGCTTAGCTGAATTAGAAGCGCAACTAGAGCGTTTAAGTGAAGCTAAGTCTTACTTGAATAGTCATGGCAAAGCGCTTACTTCTCTAGAGCAAATCGTATCTGCACTAGATGCTGACCCAGAGCAGTTCGAAGCCTTGGAAGCCGAATATCGTCAAGCCGATTACGCACTACAAACCCTAAAAGGCAAAGTGTTCGCGCTGTCTGATTTGATTGAGCGTCGTCACTACTTTGCTTACGCGGACTCTGTTGATTTGCTAAACAAGAGCAGTGAACTGAGCGAGCAATTAAAAGCGAAATTGGTTCAAGCAGAGCAAGCAAGAACCAAAGGCCGTGATGGCTTGAAGCAAGCTCGCGAACAGATGAACCAATACAACCAAGTATTGGCGGCACTGAAGAGCTCACATCAAGCGAAGCAAGAGACGGTTCAAGAGTTCAAACAAGAGCTACAAGAGTTCGGCGTAAACGCTGACGAAGGCGCTGAAGAGCGTGCTGTACGTCGTCGTGATGAACTTCAAGAACGTCTGCACACATCTCGCAGCCGTAAGAGCGAATACGAGCGAACGATTACGTCAACAGAACTTGAGATGAAAGCCTTGGCTAAGCGTCTTAAGAAAGTTCAGAAAGAGTACACAGAGCTTCGTACTTTCGTTGTTGCAGCAAAAGCAGGCTGGTGTTCAGTACTTCGCTTAGCTCGTGAAAATGATGTTGAACGTCGTCTTCATAAGCGTGAACTGGCTTACCTAACGGCGGGCGAGCTTCGTTCTATGTCGGATAAATCACTGGGTGCTTTACGTCTAGCTGTAGCTGACAATGACGACCTACGTGATTCGCTGCGTCTATCTGAAGACAACGCACATCCAGAGCGTAAGGTTCTGTTCTACATTGCGGTTTATCAACACCTTCGCGAGCGTATTCGCCAAGACATCATTCATACGGATGATCCGGTTGAAGCAATCGAAGAGATGGAAGTTGAGCTAGCTCGACTAACAGAAGAACTGACGCAGCGTGAAAACCGCTTGGCGATCAGCTCTGAGTCGGTAGCAAGCATCATCAAGAAAACGATTCAGCGCGAGCAGAACCGTATTCGAATGCTGAACCAAGGTTTGTCTAACATTTACTTTGGTCAGGTTAAAGGCGTACGTCTGAACGTTAAGATCCGTGAAAGCCACGAGATCTTGCTATCAGGGCTAGCAACTCAACAAGAGCAACACAAAGACTTGTTTGAATCAACGCGCTTTACCTTCTCAGAAGCGATGGCGAAGTTGTTCCAACGTGTTAACCCACATATCGATATGGGTCAACGTTCTCCACAAGTTCTAGGTGAAGAGCTACTGGATTACCGCAACTACCTAGAATTAAGTGTTGAAGTTAACCGTGGTTCAGACGGTTGGTTACAAGCGGAATCGGGCGCACTGTCTACGGGTGAAGCGATCGGTACTGGTCAGTCTATCCTACTGATGGTTGTTCAGAGCTGGGAAGAAGAGTCTCGTCGACTTCGTAGCAAAGACATCGTTCCATGTCGTTTGTTGTTCCTTGATGAAGCAGCTCGTCTGGATGCGAAATCTATCTCTACCTTGTTCGAACTGTGTGACCGTTTAGGTATGCAACTTTTGATTGCAGCACCAGAGAACATTAGCCCTGAGAAAGGCACAACCTACAAACTGGTTCGTAAGGTCTTTAAAGATCACGAGCACGTACATGTTGTTGGCCTGCGCGGTTTTGCTCAAAACAAACCGGCATCCCCAGTTCAAGAGCTTATTGAAGAAGCTGAGCAATAACCTTGATAGCCGAGTCATAGCCTTGATAGCCGAGCAATAAGCTTGATAACTGAGTTATAAGCTCGAAAGCGACTCAATGATATTTGTACAAAGCCCCTAATCAATAGGGGCTTTTTTGTATCTTGAATCTAATTTCTTACTTCTTACTTCTTACTTCTTACTTCTTACTTCTACAGCAGAACCCCTCCCGCTTAATCCTTTCGTCGATACTGATAAGACCACTCATACCTTGTGGTTATTATCAATGGAACTTGTTTGAGGTCACACGCACAAAACCACAAATAATGTATGGTAATGACATAGATTTAATAATATTAATAATATTGTATTACTTAAATTTTAATTGTTGATAACTCGCGTGTGCGAAAGGTAAAGGTAGGACTTAGGTATGATTCAAATCGTGATTGATGGGAAATATCGAATCGTCGAGCAAGGACAAACCGTTCTTGAAGCGGCAAAAACATGTGGTTTGGAGATCCCATCTTTATGTGGTTTGAACAAAACAGCGGATAAAGTGCCGTGTGATTTGTGTGTCGTTGAAGTTGATGGCGTTGGTGTTACTCGCTCTTGTGAGCTTGAAGTGTCTAATGGGTTGAATATTACCACTCAGTCAAAACAGTTAACGAATCATCGACAAGAAGCGTTGAATCGCATTATGACCGATCACTACGCTGACTGTGAGGCGCCATGCCAAACAGCCTGTCCTGCTGGGGTCGACATCCAATCTTACCTGCACCATATTGCTCAAAATGATCACATTAAAGCGATTGAAGTGATCAAAAAGACATTGCCAATGCCGCTTTCAATTGGTCGTGTGTGTCCTGCTTTCTGTGAAACCGAATGTCGTCGTAACTTGGTCGATGAATCCATTGCGATTCGCCAACTCAAACGACACGCTGCCGATGCGGATCTAGCGGCTCAAGAGAGCTACATGCCAGCGAAGAAACCAAATAAAGGCAAGAGCATTGCTATTGTTGGTAGTGGCCCCGGTGGGCTTACGGCGGGTTATTACCTATCTAACGAAGGCTATGAAGTCAGTGTCTATGAGTCGATGCCCAAAGCGGGTGGTTGGCTGCGTTACGGTATCCCTGAATATCGCTTACCTAAGTCGATTCTAGATAAAGAAATCGAGTTGATGTGTCGCAACGGAATGGTGGTTGAGTGCGGTAAAAAACTCGGTGTTGATTTTACACTGTCTGATTTAAGTAACGATTTTGATGCGGTTTGTTTAGCCGTTGGCGCATCACAAGCGGTTGAAATGAATTACCCGGGTAGTGAACTCGGCGGTTGTTATTTGGGTGTCGATTATCTGAAAGATTACGTGACCGATCAGCAGTATGTCACAGGTAAAAAGGTCGCAGTAATTGGTGGCGGAAATACCGCGATTGACTGCGCTCGAACAGCGGTGCGTGATGGCGCGGATACTACGCTGATTTATCGTCGTACTCGAGATGAGATGCCAGCAGAAGATTACGAAATCGAAGAAGCTGAACATGAGGGTGTGAAGTTCCACTTCTTAACCAACCCTGCAGAAAACATAGCCGATGAAAATGGTCATGTATCAGAAATACGATTAGAACGAATGGCTTTGGGTCCTGCTGATGCTTCAGGCCGCCGCAGCCCTAAACCAACTGGCGAGTTCTTTGTTGAAGCGTTTGATACGGTTATTGCTGCCGTGTCGCAAAAGCCTGATCTGAGCTTTATGGACAATGAAGCGATTGATATTCCTCTTACTCGTTGGAATACCGCAGATGCTGATCCACAAACCATGCATACCGGAACCGGAAATATTTTCAGTATTGGTGATTTCCGACGCGGCCCTGCAACCGCAGTCGAAGCGGTGGGGGATGGGCGTATTGCTGCACAAGCGATCGATCGCTTCTTCCATGGTGATATGGACAATATTCCAGCCAAACCGTTTAACTCAAGAAAGCACAAACAGCTCAAAGCGGTGGATCCTGAGCAATACCAGTCGATACAACGCATGGCTCGTAAGATCATGCCAGAACTAACGCCCGAGCAGCGTGAACAAAGCTTTGATGAAGTAGAAACAGGGTTTGAGAATGCTGATGCAATAGCGGAAGCTGCAAGATGTCTAGAGTGTGGCTGCCAAGCCAATACCGATTGCGACCTACGAGACTACTCGACCGAATACAAAGCAACGCAAACGCATCCAGAGTACAAAATCGATGTGGCTTCGAATGAGAGTTGGCAGGCGATTCGTGCTGAAGAAGCGAAGGTCGGGTTAACAAGGCAAAAATTTTCGGTCGATGACAGTTCTGAGTTCATTATCTTTGACGCCAACCGCTGTATTAGTTGTGGCCAGTGTATTCAAGCATGTCGAGAACAGAATGTTCATGGCGTTCTAAGCTTCATGAATCAATCGGATGGCAAACCTGCATCAAGACCTGAATGTCGCCCTAACTTTGGGGCAGATAAGACCTTAATGGGCGACTCAAACTGCGTTCAATGTGGATCGTGTATTCAGGCGTGTCCAACCGGTGCAATGGTGGATGCTCGCGACAGAAAGCAGGGAGACACAGACGTACTCAAGAAAGTCGATACCATCTGCACCTATTGCGGTGTCGGCTGCAAGCTAACCATGCATATCGATGAGCAGAAAAACAAAATCCGCTATATCGAAGGCGGAGACTCTCCGGTTAATGAAGGCATGTTGTGTGTTAAGGGACGATTTGGCTTCGATTTTGTGGGCAGCGATGCGCGTTTAACCACACCATTAATTCGTAAAGATGGCTGGTTGCAACCTGCAAGTTGGGATGAGGCAGTTAAGCTTATTGCCGAGAAGTTTACTGCGATTAAGCAAGGCTTTGGCAGTAACGCTTTAGCGGGGTTCTCGTCGGCGAAAACCACCAATGAAGATAACTATGCCTTCCAAAAATTCATACGTCGTGAACTCGGTACCAATAACGTCGATCACTGTGCGCGCCTTTGTCACGCATCTACTGTTACTGGTTTAGAGGCTTCGCTAGGTAGCGGGGCGATGACCAATGATATTCCAAGCATCAAGCACTCAGATGTGATCTTTATTATTGGCTCCGACACCACGTCAGCACACCCAATTATTGGCTCGCATATCAAGCAAGCTGTGAGACATGGTGGAGCGAGATTGATCGTTGCCGATCCAAAACGAATCGATATTGCTGACCATGCTGAACTTTATTTAGCGCACCGACCGGGTACTGATGTAATGTTGATCAATGGTGTGATGCAGCAAATCATCAAACACGGTTGGTACGACCAAGAGTATATCGAAGACCGTGTGGATGGCTTTGATACCTTGCTTCAAGAGGTAATGTCACCAAGTTATTCACTAGACAAAGTGGAGCTGGTAACTGGCGTTAAAGCGGAAGACATCTTCGCAATGGCGCGATTGATTGGTACTGCAGAGCGTACAGCGGTGTACTACTCGATGGGCATTACGCAACATACCACTGGTCACGATAACGTTCGATCAATCGCTAACCTACAGCTCTTGTGTGGCAATATCGGAATTGAAGGCGGCGGTATCAACCCATTACGTGGTCAATCCAATGTTCAGGGTGCGTGTGACATGGGCGCATTGCCAAATAACCTTCCGGGTTATCAGAAAGTGTACAACCCAATGGTTCGTCAAAAATTCGCGATGGAGTGGGGTGTTTCTGACCTACCGGCTGAAACAGGCTTAACGTTGACCGAAATTATTGATGGAGCGTGTCATCGAGATGTTCGTGGTCTGTACGTAATGGGCGAGAACCCAGTGCTGAGTGACCCGAACCAAGCGCATGTGATTGAAGGTCTTGAAGCGTTAGATTTCCTCGTGGTTCAAGATATTTTCTTAACCGAAACCGCTCAATATGCCGATGTGGTGCTACCGTCTTGCTCGTTTGCTGAGAAGTCTGGTCATTTTACTAATACCGAGCGTCGTGTTCAGCGTATTAACCCGGCGGTATTGCCTCCAGGTGAAGCGAAAGAAGATTGGGTGATTATCCAAATGTTGGCTAATGCGATGGGCGGCAATTGGGAATATGACTCGGTTGCTGATATCACCAATGAGATAGCGCGTGTCACGCCACAGTATGGTGGTTTACGTTGGGAGAACATTACGGTGAACGGCGTGCAATGGCCAAGTAATAAGAACAACCCTGATGGCACACGTATCATGCACCAGACCCAATTTACGCGTGGGCGTGGTCAAATGGAGGCGATTCCGTTTAGATACGCTGCTGAGCTACCGGATGCGGAATACCCGTTAGTATTAACGACAGGCCGTATTCTAGAACAGTTCCACACCGGAACCATGACACGTAAAACAAAAGGGTTGGATAACTTAGCAGGGCCGCGTGCCATGGTGAGTGTTCATGATGCTGAAGCGCTAGGTATCTCGAATGGTCAGATGCTTAAGGTCTCAACACGTCGTGGTGAAATCGAAATCGCGGCCTTTGTGACTAAACGAATGCAAAAGGGTGTGGTATTTATTCCATTCCATTTTGTTGAATCACCAGTTAACCGTTTGACGACCACAGCGACCGATCCACACGCTAAGATCCCTGAGTTTAAGGTGGCGGCGGTGCGGATTGATCCAATTCGAGAGCCTGTAATTGAATCTACAGAGACTTAACCTAATCCGCTAATTTAACCGCAGATACTAAAAAGCCGCGTAACTCTCAGAGTTATGCGGCCTTTTTTATAAGCTCTATTAGGTATCAAGTGACCTAGTCAGCAAATCGCTTAGTTTGGAACAATCTCGTTACCGTGAACACCGAATTGCTTGGCAGCGTATGCAACGCGCTCTGCTGGTTTCGGGTATTCAGCCGGTGTACCAAGGTTCTCAATATGGTGCAATCGAGGCAATAAACCTGCGCCGTTCGCGATTTGGATAGCCAAACCTGGACGTGCGTTAAGCTCAAGTACCATTGGGCCTTCTTCTTGGTCTAGAACCATGTCAGTACCCATGTAACCAAGACCTGTCATTTCCCAAGCGCTTGAAGCTAGTGTTAGCAGTTTTTCCCAGTGTGGTACCTGAAGTAGCGCCAACTCTTTACCCGTATCTGGGTGGTGAGTTACTGGGTGGTCAAATTGAACCGCACGAACGGCTTTACCCGTTGCAATACAAATACCTACACCTACAGCGCCTTGGTGTAAGTTAGCCTTACCGTCGGAAGCCGAAGTAGATAAACGCATCATCGCCATCACAGGGTAGCCCTTGAATACGATGATTCGTACATCTGGCACACCTTCGTAACTGAAGCCATCAAAACACTCATCAAACTTGATGAGGTTTTCAACTACCGCAACATCGTTCTTACCACCAAGTGAGAAAAGACCCGCGAGAGCGTTACTGATGTGGCGCTCTACGTCTTCTTCATTGATAGTCGAACCCGATGGCTTGGTGTAAACGCCGTCCTTGTGAGAAGTCACAACAAGGATACCTTTACCACCACTGCCTTGAGCTGGCTTGATTACGAAACCCGGCCACTCTTTTACCATCTTGTGGATTGTTTTTACTTCAGCTTGATGACCAATCACGCCAATCAGTTTTGGTACAGTAGCACCAGCCTGTTCAGCAATGATCTTCGTCTTAAGCTTGTCATCAACGAGTGGATACTTGGAACGATCATTGTAGCGACCAATATAACTATGGTTACGCTTGTTCATTCCCATTATGCCTTTGTCTTTCAACCTAAACGGTGAAGTAAACTGATCAAACATAACTTAGTCCTCCGCTAGCGGTTTAAAGCGACGAAGCTCGGTTAGACGGTATCCTGTGTAGTTACCTAGTAGCAAGATGGTCGCTAGAATAACAAGTTGTAAACCAATAAAGTTAAACGTTAAGTGCTGAATGAACGGGTTAGTCATGCCTAAGTAAACAAGAACCGCAGTGAATAGAGAACCACCACCTTGCAGCATTACTTCTTTCGCGCCTTCTTCTTCCCATAGGATAGACATACGTTCGATAGTCCAAGATAGGATAATCATAGGGAAGAACGTAATAGATAGACCTTCAGTCAGACCCACTTTAAACGCGACTACAGTAAACACAGAGATAATCATGATTACCGTGATGATTACGGCGGATATCCTGGCTACCAAGAGCAAGTTGAGTTTGGACAAGTAACTTCGAATAATCAGACCCGTACCTACAATAAGCAGGAAGCCAACAATACCCGTTACCAGTTGTGTTTGTACAAAGGCTACCGCAATCAGTACTGGCATGAACGTACCAGACGTTTTCAGGCCGATGATGACACGTAGGAACACAACAATCAGAGCACCGATAGGAATCAGCATGATGGTTTTAAACATCGCTTGCTCTTCTAACGGTAGGCTGTGAATTGAAAGGTTTAACAGTTGATCAGCAGAGACTTTACTATTGGTTGCTTCCGTTGGTGAAACCTCTTGAGCAATCATAGAGAAGTGAACTTTACTGTTCTGACCGCCAACAACATCCAGTAGAGAAACGTTTGATTCGTCCCAGATGAGTAGGTTTGGTTGAACTTGTTGTTCGCTTGATTCAGGAGAGAATAGAACCCACTCGTCGTTATCCCAGATCTGAATCATGTTTTGAATCGACTGACGACGACGACCATCTTCTAGCTCGATAACACCAACCACTTTGTTGTGTATTTTCGCCGCTGAAAGTAGCTTGTGTGTCGCTTCCACTTTGGTCATGTTGTTCAGAATCAGCGCTGAGTTTTGGCTGTCTGGATCATTAAGTGTTTTGATGAGCTCACGGGTAAAAGTGATATTGTCTGCAGAACGTTTTGTCGCTCTATCAATCAATGCAAGAGAAGCCGCTTCTTCAGGGCCGTCGAAGCTTGGTTGCGAGACTTCACCTTCTGGTGCGATAGCATCAACTTTTGCTTGGTTGTCGACTAGGAATTGTGTTTTGTAGTAGATGGTTTGAGGGCCATCTGCGTATCGAATAGACCACTCTGCGCGGCGACCTGATTCGGTATTCAAGTAAGAGATACCGTAACCCGGCGATGAAGCCGATTCGCCGATAAGTGTGTAGTTAGACTGAGTATGAGGAGCCGCTAAGGAAACTTTTGCTTCTTTGCCTACTGCGTTGAACTCGATGCGAGCTTCAACGTCCCAAACCTGTCTGGTTTCCCCTGGAGTCCAAGGTACACCGTAGGTCGTATGTCTGAACATACTCAGTGTTATACCTGCCACAATAAGCAGGAATATAGAGATATAAAATGGAATTCTTGACGTCATAGCTTACCCTACTATTGTTATTTAACTTCCGTTTGTACGTACTTTTTACTTACATCTACTAGCGCTATGTCTTTGATAAATTCGCGCCCTAGTAACACAGGGTGACTCATTTGAGAGCGATCCGCCAATGTAAATTGCGCTTTTTCATGGATTTTTCCAACTTTCACCCATAATTCGATCACAGCTCGACGTTCTGCTTGATCATTGGTTGATTGACGGATTTTTACATAACGTACAACAGGCGCTTCAATCCATTTCTGGTCTTCTTTAGCTTGGGCTTTGTCGTCTAGGTGAAATTTAACCCAGTTCTTGCCGTTACGTTCGAATTCTTTGATATCGACAGCGTTTAAAGAAGAGGTGGTTGCACCTGTATCAACACGAGCATCAAAGCTTTGCTTGATAGAGTCGATAAACACTTTTTCGATGCCGCCAAGGATAGTCGGTTGTGATATAGGAGCGATAGGAGCAACGGCAATAGCGACCGGTTCCTCTTCCTCTAGCTCTTCAATAACCTTGTGTTCCATGCTCGTTAGATGGGTATCTAATTGACTAGAAAGGGTAGTAATTTCGTCTTCTAAGCTTTCGATATAGTCACTTTGATTGCTTAGTTGCAGTTCAAGATTTTGAACCTTATTTGCGATGTTTGTCTCTGAGCGGGAAATAGCGTCGAGAGTTTCTTGGTGGTAGGTAGCACCATTTGTAAGAGTACAACCAGAGAGCAAACCAACCGCCACAACAGGCGATAATCGCTTAAACATAAAAAAACCTTTGAGAATTAGAGAATAGTTCAGACTATTTAGAAGTTTAGCCCACAAAAAAGGATGCGTGAAGCATCCTATTGTAAGAGTCTGGTCATATTGAATCGCAATGTGAGCGCTACGCCAATTATTGCTATTTGGAATAGCTCACTTATTAAACACAAGTCAATTTTTGTTCAATTCTTAAGCTAAGGAAGCAAGGTTCACCGCGAAATTAACAGTGGCTTTTTGACCATGCAAGCAATTGTTTTGCTGCCTTAATAGGCTTGTGCTTTATTTACTCAATATGCCACTGCTTTGTGGGCAGTAAATCTATGGCTTTGTTGCTACCAGAATCGCACGTCTCGGTGCAGGGTGACCTTCAACCGTTTTAATTGGATCGTTCGGATCGAGGTAATCTGGAAGAGAGTTGTGTGTCATCCATTCTGTGGTGCGTTGTTCACCAATTGTCGTGACATTTTCGTCAACGATTCGTACGTCTTCAAAACCAACTTGTTCTAGCCAGCGTTTCAGTGCGCGAGCTGAAGGGAAGAAGTAGACGTTTCTCATTTGCGCGTAACGGTCAACCGGAACTAATACTGCGTTCTCATCGCCTTCAATCACCAAGGTTTCAAGAACCAGTTCACCGCCAGACACCAATTGGTCTTTCAGTTGAATCAAGTGGTCCAGTGGTGAACGACGATGGTAAAGCACGCCCATGCTGAATACCGTGTCGTAGGCTTCTAGCTTTGGGAGCTGCTCAATACCTAGAGGTAATAGGTGAGCTCGTTGGTCATCGCCCATCAACTTACGAATTGCTTCAAACTGAACCAAGAATAGGTGGGAAGGATCGATACCAACCGTTAAGCGAGCACCTTCACCCAGCATGCGCCACATGTGGTAACCATTGCCACAACCTACATCGAGAACCGAACGGTTTTTTAATGGAGATATATGTGGAAGCACACGATCCCATTTCCAGTCACTGCGCCACTCTGTATCGATATGGATGTCGTGAACCGTATAAGGACCTTTTCTCCACGGGTGGAAAGTCTTCAATAAGCTTTCTAGCTTTTTCAGTTCGCCTGTGTGGTATGGCGTAGAACTACCAATCGTCACTGAATTTTTCAGGTCAACTTGATCTGGCACGTCTTGTGGAATCTTGTTTAGTGCACGTAGCCAGCGGTCAAAGTCACCGTGCTCTGCATTTTGCCAATCGGTCAGTTGCTGTGGCAGGACATTTAGCCACGGCTGAAGGCGAGTATCTTGGGCAATAAGTTGATAAAAATTGGCAAAATTAAACATAGGTTTTCACTGAGTTGGTGGTGTAGAAATTAAATTTGTCACTCCATTAAGAGTGTGGACAAACATGCTAGGGAATCTCGTTTATCGTGTTTGATAAGAGATCCCCAATTCGTTTGTTCCTCGCTCTTGAGGATGACATTTTAGTACGTGCTAACGGTGTCGCGACGGTTACGTAATCTAAAATGTTTACTTTATCGCGAACATTGAACCAAAGTTGAAACATTGGAACCAGACTTCGCTGCTTGAGAAGCCAATCTTATCAAATCGCTCTCTGTGAACAGGGATCGAATCCGGGCGCATCACGTTTTCAATTGCGCTACGTTTCTGACTTACTTCTAGCTCGCTGTACCCGTTAGCACGTTTGAAATCATGGTGCAGGTCGATAAGCAGTTCATTTGAGCTTTCATCTTCGAATACGTATTTTTCTGACAGGATTAAGATCCCGCCTGGGCGCAAGCCAGCATGAATTTTCTCAAGCAGAGCGTATCGATCGTCTGGAGAAAGAAATTGCAGCGTAAAGTTAAGCACCACAACAGAAGCGTCTTTGATTTCCACTTCACGGATGTCGGCTTCAATCACTTCTACCGGTGTGTCACTGCGGTAAGCATTAACGTGCAATTTGCAGCGCTCAACCATGGCTTCTGAATTATCGATCGCGAAAATCGTGCAGCCTTCTTGCTGAATGTGACGACGCATAGAAAGTGTCGCAGCACCAAGCGAGCAGCCAAGGTCGTAAATATTTGAGTGTGGCTTTACAAAGCGCTCAGCCAGCATGCCGATTGCAGAGATGATATTGCTATAGCCAGGCACTGAACGTTGAATCATATCCGGAAATACTTCAGCAACCCTTGCATCAAAGGTGAAGTCTCCAATTTTATCAATAGGAGCGGAAAAGATATTGTCTGTGTTGCTCATAGCATTTTCTCTCGACAGTCAGCGTAATTGGCACAAAATTCGTACCAAATAAAAGGGGGCGTATTTTACGTAAAAAAAACGCCACTGTCACGAAAACTGAGATTTAGCTCAAGGTTCGAAGCTACTTACAAGTGAGAGGTTAAAACATCGAGATTTGGTGATTGCCTTTTTGAGCTGGAAACTGAGCCAGTTCGGGCAGTAATAATGATGTATTTTCAGAGACTTGCTTTTGTAACCTCTTATAAATAGCAATCGCAAGTTCAGGTGCGTGGTTATTGTCTGGGGTGTGGATCATTAAATAGGGCTGCTTGCCTTCATTAAGCCAGTTTGGGATTTTGGCAAACCAAGGCTTAAAAAACTCAATATTAGGTTCTTGGTCTGGGTGACCAATAAATCGAATCATCGGGTTATTGGCGGTAGCAATTGCATGAACAGGAACACGCGGTTTTTTCTGATGCGCATCGATCACCGCTTCTGTGGTGGGTGGCGCAGAGAAAACGGGGCGGCTGTCCATAATGATGCGATTGATGCCTTCCTCAACCAGCCATTGGTTGAAGCGTTTTTCCGCATCGCCCTTATCAAAGAAACCTAAGTGTCGAACTTCGACGCCAAGCTGCATATCTTTTGGGAATAAGGTGCAAAACTTTTGTAGGGCAGGCAGCATGCTGGGCTCAAAACTGTGCGGCAGCTGAATCGTCCATTGACCAATACGGTCATGCAGTGGCGACATCGTCATCAAGAACTCTTTGAGTTCGGCTTGGCAGTGTCTCAGTTGTTGCTGGTGGGTGATGAATTTGGGCAATTTGAAGGTGAACTTGAAATCATCGTGACTGGCGGCTTTCCAATTGTGAACGGTAGACATACTTGGCGTAGCGTAAAAGGTGGTGTTGCCCTCAACGGTATGGAAAACTTGGGTGTATTTTTCCAAGCGTTCGGCAGGCTTGGTGCCTTTACCGTAGAACTGACTTTGCCACTCAGAATGAGACCACATAGTTAATCCAAGTCTTAGAGGTAAAGTTTCTGTTGTTATTACACGATTATCCATCTATTACACCGTTATCCATCACGCCATCAGTCATTACAAAAAGTTTTTGGGTTGAAACGAAAATCTACTTTACGAGAGTTTTGCTGATTAAGGTACTTTCGAGATATAATTATCGCAATTTTTTCGGTTTTGATGAATCTTTGCGCACTTGATGGGCTAAAAAGCAGCAAAGCCAGATAAAACACAATAAATTCGAATGTGGAAGGTCGATTTTAAGCGAGTTTCCGCGTATAAATGTTCCTTTGCTCTGTTGTGTGGAATGACCACTGACAGCTTGGAAATTAGTAAATAATTAAGAGATTGGGAAATTCATTATGCGTACCCATTACTGTGGTAACCTGAACAAGTCCCTGGCGGGACAAACTGTAGAATTGTGCGGCTGGGTAAACCGTCGCCGTGATTTAGGCGGTCTTATCTTTATTGATATGCGTGATCGTGAAGGCATCGTTCAGGTTGTTGTCGATCCAGATATGAAAGATATCTTCCCGATCGCTAACCAACTGCGTAATGAATTCTGTATCAAGTTTACTGGTGAAGTACGAGTTCGTCCGGACAGCCAAGTAAATAAAGACATGGCTACTGGTGAAGTAGAACTTTACGCGACGGGTCTAGAGATCATTAACCGTTCAGAAGCGCTTCCACTAGACTTCAACCAAACGAACTCTGAAGAGCAGCGTCTTAAGTACCGTTACATCGATCTTCGTCGTCCAGAAATGAGCGACCGTATTAAGCTTCGTGCACGTGCTTCTAGCTTCGTTCGTCGTTTCCTAGATGAGAACTTATTCCTAGACATCGAAACGCCAGTACTAACGAAAGCGACACCAGAAGGTGCTCGTGACTACCTAGTACCAAGCCGTGTTCACAAAGGTAGCTTCTACGCACTTCCTCAATCTCCTCAGCTTTTCAAGCAACTGCTGATGATGTCTGGTTTTGACCGTTACTACCAAATCGTTAAATGTTTCCGTGATGAAGATTTACGTGCTGACCGTCAGCCTGAATTTACTCAAATCGATATCGAAACATCTTTCATGACTTCTCAAGAAGTACGTAACGTGACTGAGAAGCTTGTTCACGATATGTGGAAAGAACTTCTAGATGTTGAACTAGGTCAATTCCCAGTAATGCCTTTCTCTGAAGCGATTCGTCGTTTCGGTTCTGATAAGCCAGATCTACGTAACCCACTAGAGCTAGTTGACGTTGCTGACTTGGTTAAAGATGTTGAATTCAAGGTATTCTCTGGCCCAGCTAACGACGAAAAAGGTCGCGTAGCAGTTATCCGTGTTCCAGGTGGTGCTAAGCTAACTCGTAAGCAAATCGACGGCTACGCTGAACACGTAAACATCTACGGCGCGAAAGGCCTAGCTTGGATGAAGGTTAACGACCGTGCTGCAGGCATGGAAGGTATTCAATCTCCAGTTGCTAAATTCCTAAGCGAAGACGTAATCAACGGTATTCTAGATCGTACTCAAGCTGAATCTGGCGATATCATTCTGTTCGGCGCAGACAAAGCGGGCATCGTTGCTGAAGCAATGGGCGCACTTCGTCTTAAACTAGGTACGGATCTAGAGCTAACAGACACATCTGCATGGGCTCCACTGTGGGTTGTTGACTTCCCAATGTTCGAAGAAGACGGCGAAGGTAACCTACACGCAATGCACCACCCATTCACATCACCACTAGGTGTGAACGCGGAAGAGCTAAAAGCGAACCCAGCAGCAGCAAATTCTGATGCATACGACATGGTAATCAACGGCTACGAAGTAGGCGGCGGTTCTGTACGTATCCACAACGCAGAAATGCAAACAGCGGTATTTGGTATCCTAGGTATCGAAGCACAAGAGCAACAAGAGAAGTTCGGCTTCCTACTTGAAGCGCTTAAGTACGGCACGCCACCGCACGCTGGTCTAGCATTCGGTCTTGACCGTCTAGCAATGCTGCTTTGTGGTACTGAGAACATCCGTGACGTTATCGCATTTCCGAAAACAACAGCTGCAGCATGTCTGTTAACAGACGCGCCAAGCCTAGCAAACCCAGCATCACTGGAAGAGCTAGCAATCGCTGTTAACTTAGCTAAGAAAGAAGACTAATCAAACGATTAAGCTCAGCTTTCTAATCAAGCAGTGAGTTTTCGATAGAGCTTAAGTCTTAGATAGCACTTTAGCTTTCAACAAAACTTAGTTTTTGATAGAACTTTTTCTTTCGCAGAACAATAAAATGCCCGTTAATTTGACGGGCATTTTTTTTTGCGTTCGATATACTAAGCTCATAAAGCATGTATAAATAATCAGTATTTGAAGTTATGTCTATTATCTTAGGGATTGACCCTGGCTCACGCATTACCGGTTACGGTGTTATTCGTCAAAATGGCCGCCACCTATATTACTTAGGGAGTGGTTGCATTCGCACCTCAGAAAAAGAGTTGCCGGGCCGACTCAAACAAATCTACGCCGGTGTGAGCGAAATTATTACTCAGTTCCAACCGGATGTGTTTGCGATAGAGCAGGTCTTCATGGCTAAGAATGCAGACTCAGCGCTTAAGCTTGGGCAAGCTAGGGGCAGCGCGATCGTAGCGGCTGTAAATGCGGATTTGCCTGTTCATGAATACGCGGCTCGTTTAATTAAGCAAGCGGTGACGGGTAATGGTGGTGCGGACAAGTCTATGGTTCAGAACATGGTGATGAGCATGCTTAAGTTACCCGCTAAACCACAGGCCGATGCTGCCGATGCTCTAGGCGTAGCGATCACTCACGCCAACACCAATAAAACCTTGGTAGCTCTTGCTGGTAAAGCGACAGGCGCGAGAAAAGGGCGCTACCGTTAATCCCATCCCTCTATTTTCTAATAGCTTGCATTACATGAGCCTTACGCCTCGTTTGGCTCAGTTCAAAACAATACGCCCCTAAATCCTTGATGAAATGAGATCTTTCGAACACAAACCAAATAATAACATTGCGCATCATTTAACATGTTATTAACATTGGTCAGAGGTCTAACAAGTTAATCAAGGATGATCACTGATGAACCCTATCAAGCTGTGGCGCGCGTTGTTTCTACCCAAAAGTAATGGGTGGAGTAACAACCAAGTCAGACAAGCCGATATCTTATTACTCTTTACCTTTATCGCCTTCTTTGTGGGTGTCTACAGCTTAATTAAATGGACAAAGCACGAAGAGCAACTTCTGATCACCACATCTGTATTCCTTATCGTGTTTGAACTGATCTCCGCACTGCTGTTGCGTGTTACCAGTAAACCCAGCCTTGCACTTAACTTTGGTTTTGTCGGGATGGCAGTACACGCTTTGAACATCATCTACCAAAGCGGTGGTGTGGTGGCGTCAACACAGGCTTATTGGGTGCCGTTGTTAGTGGTCGCTTTTTTCTTGTCGGGAACTCGAATTGTCGCCCTTGTATGGAGTGGGTTAGTGATTGGCGTTTCTTTGGTGATGACTTCAGCTCATCTTGATGGCTTTGAATTTCCGCAGTTAGTACTTACTCCGGAAGCGGTAGTGGTTGAAACGTGGTCTGGTGTGATCATGCCGCTGGTGGTGATTTGCATTGCTCAAGCGTTTACCGCTAAGCAAAAAGAGGTGGCGATTGAAATGGCAGAAGATGCGATCTCGGAAAGCCAACAGATTGCCAATCAAGCGACGCAAAGTGAAGGTCGACTTTCTATTGTCCTAGACCAAGCTAACTCAAACTCTGAAAGCTTACAGGGCGTATCTGTCCATTTAGATCAGCAGTCTCAAGACCTGCATGCTCAAGTTGAAGTGTTGAACATCAATTGCGAATCTCAGGCGAGTGCAGCAGAACAGATGAGCCAACAACTGCATCAAATGACTCAAGGCATCGAAGAATCTAATTCATTTGTGGGTGAGCTAAAAGAGCGCAGCGAAGCGGTCGGAATGAAAGCGCAAAAGAGCTCAGAATCACTAGAAGCCTCAACCAGTGCAATCAGCCAGATCATTCAAAGTAATCAAGAAATCATGAAAGTCGCTGATTTGATTACCTCGGTTGCCGAGCAAACCAACCTATTAGCACTCAATGCAGCTATAGAAGCGGCTCGTGCCGGTGAGCAAGGACGAGGTTTTGCGGTAGTTGCAGACCAAGTGAGAGAGCTATCGGCGAAAAGCAGCCATTCCGCGATAGAAATTCGAACCTTATTAGACCGAAGTAAAGAAGAAGTGGAACATGGCAGAGCCATCATTGAAACTACGGCCAATGAAATGAACGGCATTATCTCTGAGGTGCAAACCATCTCGACCGATGTTAATCAGCTCACCAATATTATGGCGATGCAGATGAGCTCATTGAAAGAACTCGATCTCGCCAGTTCAGAAGTGGCGCAGAGCGTTGCAGAAACCAAATCCGTGTCAAGTTTAGTCGCTAATTATGGTTCTGAACTGACCGGGCATGTCACCTCAGTAAAAGAACTGGTCGAAAGCTTAAACAGCGTGGTTTCCCAAGCTAAGCAAGCTTAAATAAATCATCCTAATAAACACAAAGAACTGGATAAGCATCCAGTTCTTTTATATTCTGTCCCTCAAATTATATTCCATCAAGAGAGTGAATTGTGATCGGACGTCTACGCGGTACATTAATAGAAAAACAGCCACCAGAATTACTAATCGAAGTGAGTGGTGTTGGCTATGAAGTTCAAATGCCAATGAGCTGTTTTTATGAATTACCAAATGTTGGCGAAGAGGCAATTATCTACACTCACTTTGTTGTTCGTGAAGATGCACAACTGCTTTACGGATTCAATACAGTTAAAGAACGTGCGCTGTTTCGTGAAGTCATCAAAGCAAATGGTGTTGGTCCTAAGCTCGGCCTTGGCATCCTCTCAGGCATGACTGCGAGCCAGTTTGTGCAGAGTGTTGAGCGTGAAGATATCTCTACGCTGGTTAAACTTCCGGGTGTGGGTAAGAAAACCGCTGAACGTCTGGTTGTTGAAATGAAAGACCGCCTGAAAGGGTGGGGCGCGGGTGACTTGTTTACTCCAGCGACAGATGCAGCTCCGATTGATTCTATGCCAACCGTTCACGACGCGGAAGAAGAAGCGGTAAGTGCGCTACTTGCATTAGGCTACAAGCCGACTCAAGCTTCCAAGGTGGTTTCTCAAGTGGCTAAAGATGGCATGACCAGCGAACAGTTGATTCGCGAAGCTCTGAAATCGATGGTTTAATACCCAATATACTTGTTCGACAAAATAGACTCATTCACTTTGCCTTTACACAGAGTCAAGAAGCGCAGAGTCAACAAGAGCATAGTTAGGAATAGCAGAATTTATGATTGAAGCCGATCGCCTTATTGCACCGGATAACCCAGTATTCAAAGATGAAGATGTCATTGATCGTGCAATACGCCCTAAAGCACTGGCTGACTATCAAGGTCAGGATCACGTTCGTGGCCAGATGGAGATTTTCATCAAAGCGGCACAACTGCGTAACGAGGCGCTCGACCATCTGTTGATATTTGGCCCTCCAGGCTTGGGTAAAACCACGTTGGCGAACATTGTTGCCAATGAGATGGATGTCAACATTCGTACGACTTCAGGCCCTGTTCTAGAAAAAGCAGGCGACCTAGCGGCGTTACTGACCAATCTCGAAGAAAATGATGTCCTGTTCATTGATGAGATTCACCGTTTAAGCCCTGTGGTTGAAGAGGTGTTGTACCCTGCAATGGAAGACTACCAATTAGATATCATGATTGGTGAAGGCCCAGCGGCACGCTCTATCAAGATTGACCTTCCTCCTTTTACTTTGATTGGCGCAACCACTCGTGCTGGCTCACTGACATCGCCGTTACGTGACCGTTTTGGTATTACTCAGCGTCTTGAGTACTACAAGGTTGAAGATCTACAAAACATCGTTCAGCGCAGTGCAGATTGCCTTGGTCTTTCTATGGAGTCCGAAGGGGCGCTAGAAGTTGCTCGCCGAGCTCGTGGTACGCCACGTATTGCTAACCGTCTACTGCGCCGTGTTCGTGATTATGCGGAAGTAAAAGGCGACGGGCATATTTGTCCGGAGGTTGCTGACAAAGCGCTAAACATGTTGGATGTCGATGCTAAAGGTTTCGACTACATGGATAGAAAGCTTCTGCTGGCGATTATGGAGAAGTTTGGTGGTGGTCCGGTAGGTATCGACAACATGGCTGCCGCGATTGGTGAAGAGAGAGACACTATTGAAGATGTGTTAGAACCTTACTTGATTCAACAAGGTTACCTACAAAGGACGCCAAGAGGTCGAATCGCGACCGACAGAGCGTATTTACACTTTGGAATAGATAAACCCTCCAATCGTTAAATTATTCATTTTTAAAGATCCCAGTTGCATAAGCGCTGGGTTTTTTGCTTTTTACTGAATAACAACTCTTTGAGCGAGTCGATAAAAAGATCGAAAAGGGAGCTTCAAAAATGGAAACTTTGATTTCAGGTTTGATTTAGATAACAGGAAATGAAATAAGTTGTCATATTTTTTGTTAATACTTTATAGGTAGTTGTAATTCGGATGTTGAGGCGGTGCTGAGCATTTGTCACAGATATCATGCGCTGTTATTAAGACAAGCATAATTGGTGTGATTTTAATCATAATTGTACAAAAATAACTCTAATTTGCTCGAATAAATTTGATACAAATCAACGCAGGGTTCTCCCATAAACCTTTTGAAACATACTGATTTTACCAGTAATATTAGCGCCAGCTATATTAGCTCATGCTTAACAATAATCTAACTATAACGGTACGTTTTTGCTACAAATTTCAACTTGTAATAACAATTACATAAATTGTTTTAACATGGATTTTTGCGGTGAATAATCACACAAGTGTCATTCAGCCGACACAAAGGAGTTACCATGATTGATGTTGTTGATCTGTCGCGATTGCAGTTTGCATTTACAGCGATGTATCACTTCCTATTTGTTCCACTGACTTTAGGTATGGCATTTCTACTTGCCATTATGGAGTCAGTTTATGTAATGACTGGCAAGCAAATTTACAAGGACATGACCAAGTTCTGGGGTAAATTGTTTGGTATTAACTTTGCTCTTGGTGTAGCGACAGGCTTAACCATGGAGTTCCAGTTTGGTACTAACTGGTCTTATTATTCTCACTATGTTGGCGACATTTTTGGTGCTCCGCTAGCTATCGAAGCGCTTGTTGCATTCTTCCTAGAGTCTACTTTTGTTGGCCTATTCTTCTTCGGTTGGGACAGACTGTCAAAGCGTCAGCACTTAGCGGTAACTTGGTTAGTAGCACTTGGCTCTAACTTCTCTGCGCTTTGGATCTTGGTAGCAAACGGCTGGATGCAAAACCCAGTGGGTGCGGAATTTAACTTTGAAACTATGCGTATGGAAATGGTGAGCTTCGCTGAAGTTGTACTAAACCCAGTAGCACAAGTTAAATTCGTACACACAGTAGCTTCTGGTTACACAACGGGTGCAATGTTCATCCTTGGTATCAGCTCATACTACATTCTTAAAGGTCGTGACCTTGCCTTTGCTCGTCGCTCTTTCGCGATTGCAGCGTCTTTCGGTATGGCGGCGATCTTGTCAGTAATCGTACTAGGTGATGAATCTGGTTACGAGCTTGGTGAAGTTCAAAAAGTGAAGCTCGCTGCTGTAGAAGCGGAATGGCACACTGAAGAAGCACCAGCCGCATTTACTGTTTTTGGTATTCCAAACCAAGAGACAATGAATACTGACTACGCAATTAAAATTCCTTACGTAATGGGTATCATCGCAACGCGTTCGCTTGATACTGAAGTAACGGGCCTACGTGACCTACGTGATGACCACGTTGATCGTATCCGTACTGGTATGTACGCGTACGAGCTGCTTGAAAAGCTACGTGCAGGCGATAAGTCTGAAGAAAACATGGCTGCGTTCGACGAAGTGAAAGGTGACCTAGGTTACGGCTTGCTTCTTAAGCGCTACACAGACGACGTTGTTGATGCAACTGAAGACCAAATCCAAATGGCTGCGGATGATTCTATCCCAACAGTTTGGCCTCTATTCTGGTCATTCCGTCTGATGGTTGCTTGTGGCTTCATCATGCTGTTTGTATTCGGTGCTGCGTTTGTTCAAACGTGTCGTCAGAAAATCGAACAGAAACCATGGGTACTTAAAGCTGCGCTATTCTCAATCCCACTTCCTTGGATTGCGATTGAAGCAGGTTGGTTCGTTGCTGAGTTTGGTCGTCAACCATGGGCGGTTGGTGAAATCCTACCGGTTAACGTTGCTGCATCAGCACTGACTATTGAACAGCTTTGGACTTCTCTATTCGCTATCCTGGCACTTTACACAGTGTTCTTGATTGCAGAAGTTTACCTAATGCTGAAATTCGCACGTAAAGGTCCAAGTAGCTTGAAGACAGGCCGTTACCACTTCGAACAAAACGATAACTCTGTTGAAGACAAAGTTAGCCGTTCAGTTGAAGTATAAGTGAGGGAATATTATGTTTGATTACGAAAGCTTACGACTTATTTGGTGGGTATTGATCGGTGTTCTACTGGTTGGTTTCGCCGTAACTGATGGCTTTGATATGGGTGTTGCCGCTCTGTCACCTGTTATCGGTAAGAGCGACACTGAACGTCGTATTATGCTAAACACGATTGCCCCTCACTGGGATGGTAACCAAGTTTGGCTTATCACTGCGGGTGGTGCATTGTTTGCTGCATGGCCACTGGTTTACGCAACGTCGTTTTCTGGCTTCTACTTCGCAATGTACGCGACGTTAGCAGCGCTTTGGTTACGTCCACTTGCACTTGACTACCGCTCTAAGATCGAAGATCCAAAATGGCGCAAAACTTGGGACTATGCACTTTGCTTTAGTGGCGCAGTACCACCAATCATTTTCGGTGTGGCATTTGGTAACCTACTACAAGGTGTTCCATTTGAACTGAACGAATTTATGATGTCTAAGTACCATGGTACGTTCTTCGCTCTGCTTAACCCATTTGCATTGCTTTGTGGTGTGTTGGCTCTGATGTTGTTCGTGATGCAAGGTGCAACATGGCTTCAAATGAAGACAACAGAAGCGCTGCACGCTCGTGCTCGTAACGTTGCTCAGATCACTGGCCTAATTGCTATTGCTCTATTCGTTATTGGTGGTTTCTGGGTTCAATCTATCGAAGGCTATGTAATTACGAGCACTATCGATACGTTTGCTGACTCAAACCCACTAAACAAAGAAGTATCACTTCAAGTGGGTGCTTGGATGACAAACTTCGAAACTTATCCAGCAATGTGGGCTGCGCCGATCCTTGGTGTAGCAATGCCACTGCTTGCTGTGATTGCATCTCGCTTTGAGCGTGGTGGTTTCGCATTCTTGTTCTCAAGCCTATCGAACGCTGGTGTTATTCTAACGGCTGGTTTTGCAATGTTCCCATTCGTAATGCCATCAAGCCTGAACCCTAACCAAAGCTTGACTATGTGGGATTCAACAGCGAGTGAGCTAACGCTTGGTCTTATGACTGTCGTTGCGGCGGTAATGGTTCCTGTGATTCTTGGCTACACAACTTGGACATACTACAAAATGTTCGGTCGTCTAGATAAGAAACACATCGAAGATAACGACGTTTCAGCTTACTAAGCTAGAAGTGAAATAACTTAGGAGAAATTTTATGTGGTACTTCGCATGGATTTTGGGTGTACTTCTAGCATGTGCATTCGGCATCATCAATGCTCTATGGCTAGAGCATTCAGAAATGATGGACAAAGACAGTGAGTAATCTCGCAGAGCAAATCGCTAAGCTGCATCAACCAATGGATAAGACTCTGCTTAGAGCCTTATCCCTAGTATTGGGTTTCATGCATGTGGGTTTAGTGATGTGGGATCCTGAAGCGTATGCGACAAGCATCGGTGGCTTTAACGCGATCATCGGGCCAATGTTCATTTGGGCAGTATGCTCAAGCATGGTTTACGGTATCGGATTTAAGCCAAGAGCTTGGATGTGGCAGCTACTGTTTAGCCCATATGTTTCACTCACAATTTTGCTCTACCTAACGACGCTGCGCCTTCTATAAAAGGCAAATGATTTAGGTTCATAACAACGTGAACCTTTATACTTGTTGGGTTTTTAGCCAAAAAGAGGTCATCTTATACAGATGGCCTTTTTTTTCGTCTCTCAAATCAAAAAATTCACAGCGATATACTATTAATGATAAGGAGTTAGGTTATAGTGAGATCTTTATCGTTTTGGATTGTGGTATCAAATTGCAGGGATTATCTAAGCCATTTACGTGGCCAGTGACAGTGTATTACGAAGACACCGATGCGGGTGGCGTTGTATACCACTCAAACTATCTTAAGTTTTTCGAACGCGCTCGAACTGAGATGTTGCGCTCAATTGGCGTTTCTCAGCAAGTATTGTTAGAACAAAACATCGGTTTTGTAGTCCGACATATGGACATTGATTTTATTCAAGGCGCGCGTCTTGATGATTCTTTACAAGTCATTACAAATATTTACGAGTTGAAGCGAGCTACCTTGGTCTTCTGTCAAGAGATCGTAAATCCTGATGGCAAGGCATTGTGTAAAGCAATGGTTAAGGTAGCATGTATCGATAATCAAAAAATGAAACCCAAAGCAATGCCAACATTTATTCTCACGGAGCTAACGAATAGTGACTGCTGAAATCTCAATCTTAGGCCTAATTTTAGAAGCTAGTTTACTAGTTAAGATGGTCATGCTGACTCTTATGGGCATGTCTGTTGTTTCTTGGGCGATGATCATAAAAAGAAGTAAAGTGTTATCTCAAGCTTCTAAACAAACAGAAGTGTTTGAAGACAAATTTTGGTCAGGCGTTGATCTTGCAAAACTGTACCAAGAGAGCAACAAACGCAAAGACGAGCTTTCTGGTACTGAAGAAATTTTCTACGCAGGCTTTACTGAGTTCGCTCGCCTTCGTAAATCGAATGCAACATCACCTGACTTCATCATGGAAGGCACTGGCCGTGCGATGCGCGTTGCCGTTGCTCGTGAAGTCGATGAACTAGAAACTAACTTACCTTTCTTGGCGACTGTTGGCTCTATCAGCCCATACATCGGCCTATTTGGTACGGTTTGGGGCATCATGCACTCATTCATCGCACTAGGTGAAGTGAAGCAAGCGACGCTCGCAATGGTTGCCCCTGGTATTGCAGAAGCACTGATCGCAACAGCAATGGGCCTATTCGCTGCGATTCCAGCAGTAATGGCGTACAACCGCTTCAGCAGCCGAGTAGGCAAGCTAGAGCACAACTACGCGACTTTCTCTGAAGAGTTTCACAGTATTCTTCACCGTCAAGCGATGGCTGGCAGGGAATAATAGATGGCTGGATACCAACCTAAAAAACGCAAAATGACAGCAGAGATTAACGTTGTACCTTACATCGACGTTATGCTTGTTTTGCTGATCATTTTTATGGTGACTTCGCCGTTTGTTACTCAAGGCGTTGACGTTGAATTGCCTCAGGCTTCAACGGCTAAATCGGCACAAGACCTACTGGGTGACGACAACGCAAGTTTCATCATCGTTGAAGTGAACAAAGACGGTGAACTTGGCTTGAGCGTTAATGACGAAGAAGTACAGCGTGGCTTATCAATGGAAGATATTATCGTCCGTGTGAAAGCCGAGTTGTCTCTGAAGCCAAACTCTCCAGTGGCGGTTGGTGGTGATGCCGCAACGCCATACGCTGAAGTGGTTTTATTACTTGATGAATTAAGCCGTGCAGGTGTGCCAAAGGTTGGCCTTTTAACGGATATAAGGGAATAGCTCCGTAGCATTCATGAAAGCGAATAATAAAAAATCCAATAATTTCAGATCACCGCTTCTTATTTCTCTTGGGCTGCACGTCATTTTATTCGTTGCGCTCATTTGGGGGGCGGATTTCACGATGTCAGAGCCAAAGCCTACAGGGCAGATGGTTCAAGCAGTGGTGATTGATCCTCAGTTGGTTCGCCAGCAAGCTCAACAGATTCGTCAACAAAGAGAAGCGGCGAGCAAGAAAGAGCAAGAGCGTCTAGACAAACTCAGACGTGAAAGCGAACGACTTGAAAAGAATCGTAAAGCTGAAGAAGAAAATATTCGCAAGCTAAAAGAACAGCAAGCGAAAGAAGCTAAAGCAACTCGTGAAGCTGAAAAGCGTCGAGTTGAGAAAGAGAAACAACGCAAAGCTGAAGAAGCGCGTTTACAGCAAGAGCAAAAGAAAGCCGCTAAAGCCGAAGCTGACCGTAAGCTAAAAGAAGCTGCGTTAGTGAAAGCCGAGAACGAGCGTAAAGCCAAAGAAGCGGCAATCGCAAAAGCTGAACAAGAACGCGTGGCAAAAGAAAAAGCAGCGAAAGAGGCAGCAGACAAAGCTCGTAAAGAGAAAGAAGCCGCTGAACTCGCGGAAAAGCAACGCATAGCGAAAGAGAAAGAAGCGGCAGCCGCAGCAGAGAAAGCCCGTAAGGCAAAAGAAGCTGCAGCAAAAGCAGAAAAAGAGCGTAAACAACAAGAAGCCGCATTGAACGATATCTTTGCTGGGCTTGAAACGGAAGCGACTCAAAACTCTTCAGCAAGACAACAATTTATCACTGATGAAGCGCAACGTTATGGGGCTATCTATACCCAACTGATTCAACAGAACCTGTTGTTAGAAGACAGCTATCGAGGACGCTCATGTCGAGTGAACCTTAAGCTGATTCCAACGGGCTCTAACGCGATATTGGGTAGTTTGAGTATCTTAGATGGCGATAGCCGTTTATGTGCAGCAACCAAGCGTGCGGTGGCACAAGTGCAATCTTATCCGTTGCCTAAAGACCCAGACATTGTGAACTCACTGAAAGACATTAACTTAACTGTATCACCAGAGTAAAAGGACGAACTTGTGTTAAAGAAACTATTACTGAGTTTTGTTTTCTTAATAGCTACAAGCAGCCAGTTTGCACATGCAGCGCTGGAGCTGGTTATTACAGACGGTATTAACTCTGCAAGACCTATAGCTATTGTACCTTTCCGTTGGGAAGGCTCAGAGCCATTGCCACACGATGTATCAGCGGTTATCGCTTCTGACTTACAGCGCAGTGGTAAATTCAGCCCAGTTGCGACAAGCAAAATGCCTCAAACGCCTTACAGCGAAACTGAGGTTAACTTTGATGCTTGGACTAACCTAGGTGTTGACTCATTGCTTACCGGTAGTATCACTAAAAATGCCGAAGGGCAGTATGTGGTGAATTACCAATTGATCGACATTGTTCGTGGTCAACTGACCAAAGGACAAAGTCGTGCGCTGAGTGATGAAGGCCAATTAGTGCTTTCTAAAGATCACGTTCTATTCAATAAGAAGGCTACGGTTCCTGGTAATCGCTTGAGAGAGTACGCACACCGTATCTCAGACCTAGTGTATGAAGAGCTAACTGGTGAGAAAGGCGCGTTCTTAACTCGTATCTCTTACGTGGTAGTGAACGATAAAGACAAGTACCCGTATCAACTT
The DNA here is from genome assembly GCF_041467595.1 of Vibrio sp. 10N.247.311.13. Taxonomy (NCBI): domain Bacteria; kingdom Pseudomonadati; phylum Pseudomonadota; class Gammaproteobacteria; order Vibrionales; family Vibrionaceae; genus Vibrio; species Vibrio sp. 10N.247.311.13. The sequence continues at coordinate 102,874 of NZ_JBFSUX010000007.1, forward strand.
CGTGTTGCTGACTACGATGGCTTTAACGAGCGTTTAGTACTTCGTTCTAAGCAGCCTCTCATGTCTCCAGCATGGTCACCAGACGGCAAAAAGCTAGCTTATGTGAGCTTCCAGAATGGCCAAGCTGAAATATTCATCATGAATATTTACACGGGTGAACGTGAGAAAGTGACGTCATACCCTCGTCACAATGGTGCGCCAAGATTCTCGCCAGATGGTAAAACATTGGCATTGGTATTGTCGAAAACGGGCAGCCTTCAGGTGTACACACTTGACCTTGCTAGCCGTAAGCTGACTCAAATTACCCGCGGCCGTTCGAATAATACTGAACCATTCTGGCACCCAGATGGCAAGTCTCTTATTTTCACATCGGATCGTGGTGGTAAACCACAGATTTATAATGTAAATTTGTCCAATAATTCGACTTCTCGTATTACTTGGCAAGGTAGCCAAAACTTAGGTGGCCAGATCACTCCTGATGGTCGATTCATGATCATGGTGAATCGCAGCAACTCAGGTTTTAACTTGGCTAAGCAAGATTTGGAAACCGGTGCGGTTCAGGTACTAACAAAAACATTGTTAGATGAGTCTCCAAGTATTGCACCGAATGGAGGTATGGTTATCTATAGCTCTATTTACAACAAAACAAATGTACTATCGATGGTTTCTATCGATGGACGTTTTAAAGCTAGATTACCGGCAACTAACGGACGCGTAAGAGCGCCTGCATGGTCACCGTTCCTCTAGGGAAAATTACATATTCTTTTAGCTATTGATAGTGTTAACTATTGTGGCATTTAACTATCTATAGCACTCTTAGTCGCTGTAGAAACTAAGTTTGATAACGTAAGGAAAAAAAGATGCAACTTAACAAAGTTCTTAAAGGCTTGATGATTGCACTACCAGTGATGGCAGTAACGGCATGTAGCTCAACTGATGAAGCAACATCTGCAACATCTGGTACTGAAAGCAACCAAACAACTTCAGGTTCAGAAGGCAATGTAGACACAACTGTTGTAACGCCAATTGACGCTAACGGTCAACTGTCTGAGCAAGAGCTTAAAGAGCAAGCGCTACGTGAAACTCAAACAATCTACTTCGCATTCGATAACTCTACTATCGCTGGCGATTACGAAGAAATGCTAGCAGCTCACGCAGCATACCTAGTTAAGAACGTTGACATGAACGTTACTATCGAAGGTCACGCTGATGAGCGCGGTACTCCTGAGTACAACATCGCACTTGGCGAGCGTCGTGCACAAGCTGTAGCGAAATACCTACAAGCTCTAGGTGTTCAAGCTGACCAAATCTCTATCGTAAGCTACGGTGAAGAGAAGCCACTTCTTCTAGGTCAATCTGAAGATGTGTACGCTAAAAACCGTCGCGCAGTACTAGTTTACTAATTTTAGTAGACTATATAATTGAGGAATTGCCTCATGTTCAGTAACACAAAGCGAGTCATTTTGCTTTCGTTACTGGCAAGTGCAGCGAACACCGCGTTCGCTGCACCAGCTCCAGTATCCGATCTCAATAGCACCGCAACCAATTCATCATCTTCCTCTCGATCAGCATCTAACGAATCAGATATTGAGCGTTTAGAGCGCCTGCTTCAAAATCGCAATCTCGTTCAGCTTCAAATGCAACAGCAAATCGACGACATGGCACTGGAGATCAGTGAACTTCGTGGTGAGCTGGAACGAAACAGCTACGATATGAAGCAAATGCTAGAGCGTCAGCGTGAACTGTTCATTGAACTGGATCGCGTAAGAGGCGAGGTGAAAGCAGCAGGAACAGCAACGGTAGCAGTGGCGGCGAGCGAAGGCTCTAAAGACGCTTCTGGTACGTTCAGTACTGATGTGGATGAGCAAACTGCTTATCAAAATGCTGTAGATATGATTCTAAAGCAACGAGACTACACGGGTGCTATCGCTGCATTCCAAAAGTTTCAAAAAGACTTCCCAGATTCTACCTTCACACCTAACTCACATTACTGGTTAGGTCAGCTTTATTTCGCTAAGAAGCAAGATAAAGAAGCCGTGAAGAGCTTCGCTGCTGTTGTGTCGTACAAAGACTCAAACAAGCGAGCAGATGCACTGGTTAAGCTTGGTGACATAGCAGCGCGCAACAACAACGCGACGCAAGCTAAGAAATATTACCAACAAGTCGTAACCGAGCACCCAAACAGTGCTTCGGCTAAAGTGGCCAAAACCCACTTATAACCAAAATAGGGGTGCTTAGGCGCCTCTTTTTTATACCTGTTCACTTCCGTTTAGTGTTTACTTCTCTTGCTAGTGATGATAACACATCGCCTTGTTTATGCGTTTTAAGCATTAGCTAGTCACCGCTTGCAACCAATCCTTTTTGATCCCAATCGCTGTCCTGTGTAGAATACTCGGATTCTCGGAAGAAGTTGCGTAGAGCAAGAGCAATGAGTCATATACTAGATAAAATCGATACAGTTTACCCGTTTCCGGCAAAGCCAGTTCCATTGAGCGACGCTCAGAAACAGGCCCACATCGCAAACATCAAAAAACTACTTCAAGAAAAAGATGCAGTTCTAATTGCACACTACTACACCGATCCTGAAATTCAGGCTCTGGCAGAAGAAACTGGTGGTTTCGTTGGCGATTCATTAGAAATGGCTAAGTTTGGTAACCGTCATTCAGCAAGCACTTTGATCATCGCTGGTGTTCGTTTTATGGGTGAGTCTGCAAAGATCCTTACCCCTGAAAAACGCATTTTAATGCCAACGCTTGAAGCTGAATGTTCACTTGATCTTGGCTGTCCGGCTGACAAATTCACAGAATTTTGTGATGCTCACCCCGACCACACCGTGGTTGTATACGCGAACACCTCTGCGGCTGTTAAAGCACGTGCAGATTGGGTCGTTACGTCGAGCATCGCTTTAGAAATTGTTGAAAGCTTAGATGCTGAAGGCAAACCCATTATTTGGGGGCCAGACCGCCACCTAGGTTCTTACATTGCAAATCAAACTGGCGCTGACATGTTGCTTTGGCAAGGTGAGTGTATCGTTCATGATGAGTTTTCAGCTGATGCTCTGAAGAAAATGAAATCGGTATATCCAGAAGCCGCTATTTTGGTTCACCCAGAATCACCAGCAAGCGTAGTTGAGCTGGCTGATGCTGTGGGTTCAACAAGCCAACTGATCAAGAAAGCGAAAGAGCTGCCTCATCCACAGATGATTGTCGCGACAGACAAAGGTATCTTCTTTAAGATGCAGCAATTGGTTCCTGAAAAAGAGCTGATTGAAGCGCCGACTGCGGGTGCTGGTGCAACTTGTCGCAGCTGCGCACACTGTCCTTGGATGGCTATGAATGGCCTTGAAGCGATTGAAAATGCACTTGAGCATGGTGGTGAGCAACACGAAATCTTCGTTTCTGACGAATTACGCGTGAAGTCTCTTATTCCATTGAACCGCATGCTAGATTTTGCAGAGCAGTTAAATGTGCAGGTAAAAGGTAACGCGTAAGTCGTTCTTTTATCTAACCAATAAAAAAACCAGCCAATAGTGCTGGTTTTTTTGTATCTGCGTATAGGCCGCCAATATCAATCTTGTGGTCATGTATCTTTTTCTGATGATACATCTTGTTGATATCGCGTATTTTTTCTAGCATGTAAGTAAGAGGAAAAGATTAGAGGCTCGAATGATAATCTGGTTACAACTCAAACGCTGGATCAAAGCAAACATCTTTGTTTTGAATGGCAAAAACTTACTGTTCACTTTTCTTGGCTACATCGCTTTATCGTGGTCGATGCTGTATTTGGCGGGTGAAACAGATTTAACCAGTTCGGTTACCGTATTCGCTTACTACTTGGTGGTGACGGCTTCTACGGTTGGTTATGGTGATTTATCACCGACCACGGTAGCGGGGCAGTGGATCGTTATTCTATTTGTGATTCCAGGCGGGTTGAGCCTTTTTGCCGCGTTGCTCGGTAAAGTGGCGACAGAAGGTGTTGAATATTGGCGAGCGGGCTTGCTAGGAAAAAGGAGAGTTAGAGTGGACAACCACATTTTGATGTTGGGGTGGAATGAGCAAAGAACCATTCATCTCATCCGCATGCTACAACACGAAGAAACGGGTAAACGACCAATCGTGCTATGTACGCGTTCAGATATCGAGAACCCGTTACCCGGTGAAATCAATTTCGTCAAAGTAAACAGCTACACCGATGGCAAAGAGATGGAGAAAACGGGCATTGAGTCTGCAAGTTGCATCCTGATTGATAACCCAGAAGACGACATTACGTTATCTGCGGCGCTTTACTGTGCCAACCGAAACCCTAAAGCGCACCTTCTTGTTTACTTTAAAGATGAAGCGCTGAGCGATTTGTTACACAAGCATTGCCCTAACTCAGAATGTATTCCAGCGGTGGGTGCTGAGATGCTAGCAAAGGCTGCGGTAGACCCAGGTTCCAGTGCGCTTCACCAAGAATTATTGAGCTCAACAAGAGGCATGACACAGTATTCAACGTATTTCCCTGAAGACGCTGAGTCTGTCACCGTCGCGCCTATTTTCTCAGTGTTTAAAGAGAAGTATCAAGCAACTCTGATCGCCATTGATACGGGGAGCGGTATTGAACTCAACCCAGAGTTAGATCAAGTGGTCAGCAGTGGCACTAAGCTGTTTTATATTGCTGATGAGCGAATTGATGACTTCGATTGGAAAGGCTTCTAAAGCGACTATTTTATTTCGTCTGAAAACTAAAAAAGGCCTCATAATGAGGCCTTTTGGCTTGTATAAAGCTAACTGTTATTGAGCTTCAGCCAGTGCAATGCCACGCTGCGTTAGTCCGCAAAGCATCACAGGAACAGCGTTAAAGATCTCTTCGAACTGCTCTAGGCCTTCGATGCCTTGCTCTGCAAGCGTAGCAATTGACGTTTCTGGATCGTAAAGCATGCTCAGTGACAGCAGGACACCGCCAACGAGTGCGTTATCTTCGCTCTCTTCAGGCATTAGTGTTTCCCAATCGTCGCGAGCAATCTGCCAGCCTTGAAGCAAGCCTTCACAAAAATCACGAGCGGCAGTGTTCACCACTTCTTCGTCGTCTAATTGACAAGCTTCAGGCCAAACCCAAGTCCCTTCAATCAGTTCTGGGCGGGTTTTATTCCAAAGCTCGATGATAACTTCAATGTAGCTTTCTAGCTGTTCACCACCCGTAAAAGGTGCGACTTCTTCGCCACCCCATAAGAACGGTAGCCACTCATGCGGGGTTAACACATTCGGTGCCGCTGCCATTGCAGTGACAAAGCCCATTGTTTTGTGTTCTGTGATTAGCTTTCCTTCCAACTCTGGAAGCGCAAGAATATCTTGTAAAGTCAAAGTGAGGTACCGTAAAAGGGAACATATTTGCGCTTATAGTACCAATGAACTTGTGCCAATCAAGCTTCAATCTAAAAAGGCTTGATGTCATGGATGATAAACACTAGGTTTAACAGAAAAGAAAACAATAAAAGAATTATGCAGATACGGTCGTCTTTAAAGAAAAAAAGCATGGTAGCGCTTGGATTATACCTTGCGATGTTTATTGCCATTGTCGGTAGTGTGACGTATTACGTCGTAGAATCCCCTGTGCGCGCCAAATTACAACAAAATCTCGACTTGCGTACGCAATTGTTATCCGCATTGATTACAGAGCCACTCAGCAGCTCTCAAGGCTTTGTAGACAGTCTCGTTGGGTTTGCTCAAGCACATCGCAATGGTGATGATGTTATTCCGCTATTTAAGTCCATGTTGGCGGCGAGCGACGATACAATTGTCAGTGCCGGTATTTGGCCTGAACCTTATGCGCTCGATTCTAAAAAGCTTCTCAACAGTTACTTTTTTAATAAAGCCGACGATGGAAGAATCGATCAGATATATTCTTACAACAACCCCAAAAATGCCCCTTATCAAGAAGAGTATTGGTACACCTCTGTCGTCAACAAAAAACAAGGAACGATCTCTTGGAGCGATGTGTATATCGACCCATACACACACGTTCGAATGATTACGGCGTCTTCCCCTTATTATTACGACGGTACTTTTGCCGGTGTTGCCACGGTGGATCTCTCGCTCGAAGAGCTGCTTGGTTTTATCAAGAACCACGCCGAAGAATACAACCTTGGCATTACGCTCAGAGATAAGCTTAACCAAGTGTTGGTTTCGCATAACTTTAATCTCGTTGAAGGCATTTACATCAGTAGCAATCAATTTGGTGATTTCGGCTGGCAAGTGGATGTGGTGAACTCCAAATCACGAGTAGAAGACGAAGTGTTTCGTCAGGTGATGAGCATTGAAGGCGGTATTGTTCCGCTATTGCTACTTTGTGTCATGGCGGGGTATTACTTATTGAACCGTTATTTGATTAGTCCAATCACAAGGATTGCAGCACAGGTTGATAGCTCGAAAGCCGGCGAAATCATTGATGTGGATTACCCGAGTGATGACGAAATCGGCCATTTGATTAAAACCTTCAACGAAAAGACCATTTATCTCGAAGCGGAAAAGGTTAAAGCTCAGGCATCCACCAATGCAAAAACCGCTTTCCTTGCGACCTTGTCACATGAAATTCGCACTCCGATGAATGGGGTATTGGGTACCGCTCAAATCCTATTAAAAACGCCTCTAAATTCTGAACAAGAGAAGCATCTTAAGAGCTTGTATGAGTCCGGCGATCATATGATGACTCTACTCAACGAGATCTTAGACTTCTCGAAGATCGAGCAGGGCAGGTTGGATCTTGATGAAACGCGTTTCCCGCTTGATTCGATCATCGGCAGTATTAACAGTGTTTACTACACATTGTCTTCCGAGAAAGGGCTTCAATTCAAAGTGTACTCTGAGGTGACTTCGGGTCGTTGGTACTTCTCAGATAAAGCTCGCCTTCGCCAAATTTTGTTTAATCTATTGAACAACGCGGTGAAGTTCACCTCCAGAGGCTTTGTTGAGGTGTACCTGAAAGAAGTTGTAGAGGGGAGTGACACCTATCTGAGCATTCGAGTTCGTGATACCGGAATTGGTATTTCTAAAGAAGCTCAGAAGCGTATTTTTAAACCGTTTGAACAAGCGGAGTCTTCGACCACAAGGCGTTTTGGCGGTACTGGCCTTGGCCTCGCGATTGTGAAGAAAATTGCCCAGTTGATGGATGGCAGTATTACCGTCACCAGTGAAGAAGGGATAGGCACGAGTTTTGATGTTCGCTTGAAGATTCAGCCATGTCAGCCAGGAGAAATCGAGAGTTTGCCACATAAGAAGTTGGACTACTCTGGCTTAAAGGTACTGATCGTCGAGGACAACCGAACTAACACGGTGATCATTGAAGCCTTCATGAGCAGTAAAGGCTTTACCTGTAAGAGCGTCGAAAACGGTGAACTTGCGATACAAGCCGTGGTTGCTGAGCGCTTTGATTTGGTGCTCATGGATAACCATATGCCTGTGATGGATGGCGTTGAATCAACCACTGCTATTCGTGCTTTGATAGGCGATGTGTCATCGGTATTGGTGTTTGGTTGTACGGCTGATGTCTTTAAAGAGACTCGTGAGCGTATGTTGGGGGCAGGTGTGGATTATATTATTGCTAAGCCGATTGACGAGCGTGAACTGGATGATGCCTTGTTCCGCTATTCAAATAAGCTTTATCAATACCATGAAGTAAAAGCGGATGAGCTCGAAAGCCAAGACGTAAAACCACACGATTCGAAAAGTAAAAGCGAGTCACTGCCTAAACCTGATCTTCGCAACAAAGATAACACTGAAGAGCTGTTAGTGACGTTGTATGTGGCGCTAGAAGACAACAACCTAGAACTGATTCAATTTGCACTAGAGAGCCTACGTGTCCACGTTGAAGCTATGAACAACGTGGAACTTACTGAACAAGTCGATAAAGCGTTAGAGCAGGTTGCTTTAGGATCACCACCTACACAAGATGTCATTAATATCATTACTGTAAATCTACCTATGGCTTAAATGTTGTTTAATTACGGTAAGTAAATGACGAACTGTCCAATATTTGACCTTGGTTGGGTTTTTTGGTGAAAGTGACTGCTTTTAAAGTGGTTTTTGGTTGTTAATTTACAACTTGATTTTTAATTTGGAGTGTATGACTACTAATCTTGTGATTTAATAGCGACATTATCTGGTGAGGTGCAAATGTGCCTTGTTTATATGTTACTAAATCACTAATTAAGCAGTGATATATTTTAGGTTTGTCGTCAATGAAGTCTCGTGGTCCATTTTGTATTCGAAACGCAGCTGCGGATACATTTGCTATGGTCGTTTTCTGTTTTATTTCTGGCATGATCGTAGAAGTGTTTATTTCTGGTATGACGTTTGAGCAATCTCTTGCTTCTCGAACGTTATCTATTCCTGTAAACATTGCTATCGCTTGGCCTTATGGCGTTTTTCGTGATTGGTTCTTACGCAATGGTGCAAAACTTTCAGAAAGCTCATTGATGAAAAACTTGTCTGATTTGATGGCATACGTGTTATTCCAGTCTCCAGTGTATGCGGGTATTTTGTTGGCAGTGGGTGCTTCAGGCGACCAGATCGTTACGGCTGTCACCAGTAATGCAGTTATCTCGTGCGGTATGGGCGTACTTTACGGCTACTTCCTCGATATGTGTCGTAAATGGTTTCGAGTTCCTGGCTACTATCAACAAGCTTAAGAAAAGCAACAAGCGTAAGTGCAGCGAAAGAATGAAATTTGGTTTGTTTTTGATCTAATGAGTTAATTTGTAATCGAACAAACCGAAAAAGGCACTTTTTTTGAGAATGCCCCTTGACCAAAGCAAGCAGAATCAATAAAGTAGCGCCTCGTTGAGTGACATGCTCAACACACAATTTGTGGAAGGATGGCTGAGTGGCTTAAGGCGCTCGCCTGGAAAGCGAGTATACGTTTATAGCGTATCTGGGGTTCAAATCCCCATCCTTCCACCACTATTCAAAACCCTAGCAGAAATGCTGGGGTTTTCTCGTTTTAGAGCCTCTATATCCCACCTCATCTGTATACCTCCCTAATATCCGTTCCTTTAATCATTGCTTTATAGTTATAATCTCTATTAATACCGTCGCAGAATTAACCATATTAGGTGTTTTTATCATAGATAATCGCTTGATTTTTTGGCGTGAACCTAGATTATTAATAGTACGCAATATTATGAATAATCTAACTATTAGGAATCCATAACCTCATGACAGAAACCCTAGTTTCTCCAATGCTCTCTTTTACGATCGCGATTTCATTACTGTTTATCGGTAAAGGTTTGATCGAGCGATCTGAAGTATTAAGAAAGTATTCACTGCCAGAGCCTGTGATTGGTGGCTTTGTCTGCGCAGCGACCGTAGCGGCGCTTTACTATATTTTTGAAATCCAAATCACTTTTAGCCTAGATGTCAGAGACTTTTTGCTTCTCTACTTTTTTGCTGGCATCGGGCTCCAAGCGGATATTAAAACACTGATTAAAGGCGGGCGACCGTTGTTCATCCTACTGTGTCTTGCTGCCATTTTTATCGTGTTGCAAAACGTAGTCGGAATGGCAGTCGCTTCTGGCTTTGGAATGGATGCGAAAGCAGGCTTGCTATCTGGGTCTGTTAGCTTGATAGGCGGCGTAGGCACAACGTTAGCTTGGGCGCCAATGTTTGTGGAAGAGTTTGGTATTGCTAACGCGCTCGAACTTGGTGTCGCTTCAAACACGGTTGGTTTAATTGCAGCGTGTGTGATTGGTGGTCCGATTGCGAACTACCTGCTCAATAAACACAAAGTAAGCCCTTCTAATGAAGAAGAGGTTACGGTTGGTGCATTCCAAGAGAGTGAAACAAAAACAGAGCTTAGCCACTACGGCGTTCTGTGGGCGTGGTTGATTCTTAACTTAACACTAATGCTGGGTTACAGCTTGAGTGAAGTTATCGACTCGATGGGCCTAAAACTGCCGTTATTCGTTAGCTGTTTGATCGCAGGTATCCTAATCGGAAACGTTGGTCGCGCACTGTTTAAGAAACGTCGTACACAAGAGAAAATCGCTCAAGGCCGCAAAGGCTTAGCGATGATCTCTGATATTTGTTTAGGCATGTTCTTGACCATGGCATTGATGGGGTTGCGTATCTGGGATCTCGATGGACTGTTTGGCTATATCTCTGTTGTCATGAGTATCCAGATCTTGCTTTCCCTGTTGTTTACTGTGTTTGTCGTTTATTACTTGATGGGAAGAAACTACGATTCTGTGGTGATATGTTCAGGCTTCGGTGGTATCACTCTAGGCTCGACCGCAACAGCAATTGTGAACATGACGGCAGTAACTCATCGATATGGCGCAAGCCCACAAGCATTCATTGTGGTGCCATTAGTGTGTGGTTTCTTTGTTGATTTGATTAATGCGCTAGTGATCAGTTTCTTTGTTGGTCTGTAGTGAAGTGACCGGTTATTGACTGCTTGAGGTTTACATCGGGATAATGACCACAAAGGCGATGACGAAAGTTGTCGCCTTTGTTTTATCGACAGCAAGCTAAAACACGTATATCAGCCTTTGATGTGATGTCTTGAAGTGACTCGGTGCACAAGTTAGTAAGAGCAATTACGATCTTGATAAATTGGGATATATGTTCGCAGCAAATTTGTGAGACGCTTGATTAAGTGTCAGTTGAATTACAAGGAAGTTGAATGCACCACTTTAATATCCGTGCTCTCGAGTACTTAAACGCGTTATCAAAATACAGGTCGTTACGTAAGGCATCTAAGATGATGAACGTTGACCCTGCCGCGATGAGTCGAATGCTGACACAGTTAGAAGCGCAAGCGGAAATGAAAGTATGGGAGCGCAACAACCGCCAATCTCTGCTGACTGAGGCGGGGAACGAACTGTTGAACTACTATCGCTCCATTGTTCGTGGAGAGGCGGCAGTGCTTGCTCGACTAACCAAGCTTAAAAACCTCAAGGGCGGTAATGTTAGCATCGCGATTGGAGAAGGATTTATTACTAACTTGGTCTCTAAACCGATGCAAACCTTCATGACTCGTTATCCTGATATCAATCTTTCTATTGAGATCGCAGGGGCATTGGATGCAGTCAAGATGTTGGAAGATCAACAGATAGACTTTGCGATAACCTATGCGTCTGCACCACATCCTAAACTGCACTCTCACGTGGAACGCAGCCATCCGCTCGAATTGATTGCTCCGAAGGGGCACTTCCTTACGATGAAAGATGCACCAGTGGTAATGCAAGATATTCAAGACGCTTCTCTCGCCTTGATCGATAACTCGACCGGTATGGGGAGGCTGGTAAAGCAGGCTGAACAAATTTCCCATCTTACCTTGCAGCCAAAACTTCAAACTAACTCAGTCACGGCACTGACTAACTTCGTTTCAGCAGGGTTGGGCGTCACCTTTATGCCTAAACTCACTGTGATCGATGAGATAAAGTCAGGGCAGATAGAAGTGGTTGCGACCGAGTTGGAGATGCTATCGAAGGCGACGGTTAAGGTTCAATCTTTGAAAGGCCGTGCACTAACGCTACAAGCGGAAACCTTGTTAGATTTCTTACTCGAGAACGCCACTTTCTTGAGTCATGACGCTTACAATATCTAGGCTTAATCAGTTTACTTAGCGACTCCTACCTAAGCTTTCAAATACCGCCAATATCACACTTCCAAACTGCTGGATTTGTTTTCGAGTCGAATTGATGTTTTGTCAATGCCACCTCTATTGTTAAGTCAACACATGCGGAATAAGTTACAAATTATTAACGAAACGAGTTTTAGACTGACAGCTGTGTTCGACAGATTTGGCTTTGTCAGGCATTAGGGGAAGAGAATGGAAGTTATTGTAATTGGCAGTGGTGTTATTGGATTGACCAGCGCATGGTACTTGGCAAAAGAAGGTCACTCGGTCACGGTTATTGATCGTCAAGATAGCAGTGGCAAAGAAACCAGTTTTGCGAATGCCGGGCAAATTTCTTACGGTTATTCATCACCATGGGCGGCACCGGGCATCCCTTTGAAAGCGATGAAATGGCTTATCCAAGAACATGCGCCACTTAAAGTGAAGCCTTCTCTTTCTCCAGAGTTAATGTCTTGGGCGACTAAGATGCTCGCCAACTGTAATGAAGCCAAGTACGCACAGAATAAATCGCGGATGTTACGAGTCGCTAACTACAGCCGAGATTGCCTGACTCATCTAAGAATCAGTGAAGATTTGGCTTATGAGGGCCGGCAGAAAGGCACCTTGCAAGTATTCAGAAGCGAAAAACAATTGGACGCTATTCAGCAGGATATGAAGCTATTAACAGAGAGTGGAATCGAACACTCGCTGTTTGATGTTGAACAGTGTCTGTCAGTGGAGTCTGGTTTAGCAGACGTTAAAGACAAGCTGGTGGGCGGCCTGTATTTACCACACGATGAAACCGGTGATTGTCATCAGTTCTGTTTAACCTTGACCGAAAAAGCCAAGCAACTCGGCGTTCAGTTCGTGTTTAATACCGAAGTGGTTAGGCTCAATCATCAGAATCAAACCATTGAGAGTATTACAACGACTCAAGGCGAGTTCAAAGCGGATGCTTACGTGGTCGCTTCAGGAAGCTATTCTCGAGAACTGTTGAAGCAAGTCGATTTGTCGATCCCGGTTTATCCAGTGAAAGGCTATTCGCTAACACTGCCGATCGTGAATGCAGATAAGTCACCAACCTCGACTGTGATGGATGAAACTTACAAGGTAGCGATGACGCGATTTGATGATCGTATTCGCATTGCAGGGACGGCAGAACTTGCGGGGTTTAATTACCTTATCCCTGAAAAACGCAAAGCCACGATTGATATGGTGATTAAAGATCTTTTCCCACAAGCGGGTGACTTTTCTAAGGCTGAATACTGGACTGGGTTAAGACCAATGACGCCGGATGGTACGCCTATTATCGGTAAGACGCCTATCAAGAACCTATTTACAAATACTGGACATGGGACATTAGGTTGGACAATGGCATGTGGCTCAGGAAAGATCTTGGCAAGCGTGGTCAGTGGCTCAGCTAGTGATATTAAAACTGATGACTTAAGTATCCACCGCTATATGTAAAAGCAAGCCGTTAGTTATCTTGCCTATGGTTTGATGATATCGACATTAGGAGCATGAAGCGGATGCACCTAATGTTGTAAATCTAGGTGCATGGTTTTAAGTCTCCTCTATTTATAATCACGAGATGACTTGAGACTTAAATGATCTTAGCTCTGGCGGTAGCTCCTTATTTACGAGGTTAATAGCTTTGCGATGTTCTAATCCAATGGATCTCACTACGTCCCCGAAATGTTGGTTAAACAATAGCTCGAAATCACCACTGAGTTTGTAGTCTTGCAGTTTGTCCTCAAGTAATTGAGCCAGTTGAGCCTTGTCTGGGTGGACATAGAAGACCAGAGGAAGAGGGTAATAAAGCATAATACTTTTTTCTATGACTAACCCATCCAGGGAATAGGTATGTTCTTGGTATATGCTTTCAACTTCATTGGCTCCGAGTGACACATAATCACATTTTTTATCTGAGAGAAGTTTCAGAATCTCTGGTAACGTTCCTTGCTCTAGTACTCGATATCCATTTGCTCTAAACAGCTCAGCATCAGCCCATGTCGCAGGAATTCCAGCGATAAGTGATTTCAGTTTATTGCTGTTGATATTATGGAATGTGGGTTGATCTTGTTCCCTAATTATCAGGATACGGTGTCCTAATAAGCCTTTACAAATTGGAGAGTTGAGTTTGATTGCAGGCTTATCAGCAAATTTACGGTTTCCCGCCACCGTGACGAGTACATCATAATTCTTGCGGAATATATTTCCTTCATCCTCAGCTCTTGGAAAGTCTGTATTATCGCTGTGAACGACAATAGGTTCGTTCGGATCCCAATTCAACAAGCTATGAATTAGCTCCAACTCATAGTGCTGTCTTTTACCTGATTTATTGCCATTCCAAAAGTTAAACATAGTTGTCCTAAGGGGGAACTTACATTTTATGACTGGTATGCTGACATAGGTTTAGCGTCCAAGAAAGCGATTTCTTTTGTTTTTGAGAGAATCATACATAGATACAGTCTATGTATGTTGAGAATCGCGACGGAAAGGCTATTTTAAAGAAAGCACATAAGTTCATTGATGGGTTAGAGGTTCGACGATTAGGAAAGACCATGGGGGTACCATTAGTGAATTTTAACTTATTGTTTTTAAATTGTTTTTCGTGTTAGTGAACAATTAATGTGACGAATGGCACTGTTGTGTATTTCTATTCTCAATCTATTCTAAATTTGTGATCTATGGTTCGTTTCACCGAAATGTAAGTTGAAGAATCATTCTATCGGCTTATTATCCACCTAAAGAAAGCGGTTTCTTGATGCGAGTTGCCGATAGTGAATACGAAAACACCCCCTTTTTTAAAGTTAAAAGAAAGCGCTTTCTTTCTGGTTATTATCATTAAAAGGACAACGTGATGCACAAAAAGACATTGATTGCTTCGCTCGCCATTGGAGCTTTATTCGGAGCCTCTGTACAAGCAGATGAAGTTAAGCAGGGTGGCACACTAACGGTGCCAATTATCAATACTGGCTTTGTTGAAAACTTTAACCCTTATACAACTAAAGACTTGCTGCATGGGGTAATGTTTGAGCCATTGGTCGTATTCAACAACATGACAGGTGATGTTGATTATCGCCTGGCTGAGTCGGTTGAGTATTCAACTGACCTGAAAACATTGACGCTTAAGTTACGAGAGAATTTGAAGTGGTCTGATGGTTCAAAGTTAACTGCAGACGACGTTGTTTTTAGCTTTATGTTGACTAAAGAGGCACCAGCTTTTGACCAGAAAGGTATTTGGTCTTCAGGTAATTTAAAAGAAATCAAATCTATTGACGCGCGAACCGTCGTGTTTGAGCTGACGGAAGCGGATTCTACATTTGCTTGGAACTTAGAGCGTTACCATATTGTACCAAAGCATATTTGGTCGAAAGTTGAAGAGCTGACAACGTTTACCAACCTTAACCCGGTAGGTAGTGGCCCAATGACGACGGTTAAATACATTAAACCGCAACAGATGGAGCTGTGCCGAAACCCAAATTACTATTTAGAAAATAGACCTTATTTAGATTGCATCAACTTCCGTTCTTACAATGACAACTCTCAGATCCAACCTGCCTTAATCAAAGGTGAGATTGATTGGGGTTCAAATTTTATTGCTGACGTTGAGTCAACATTTGTCGATATGGATAAAGAAAATAACCATTTTTGGTATCCAGCGAATGATGCTATCCACCTTTACGTAAATACCAAAGAAGCGCCATTTGATGACCTAAGAGTACGACAAGCACTTTCTATGGCTCTTGATCGTGAAACCATCGTTGATATTGCTGCTTACGGTTATCCGACCGCAAACTTCAATGCTGGTGGCATCGGTGAGCTATACGAAACGCACATTGATAAAAATGTATCTAAGAAATATGGTTATCTAACTAAGTACGATGTTGAAAGAGCAAACGCTTTACTTGATGAAGCGGGCTTAGTTGACAAAAACGGTAATGGATTCCGCGACAAAGCAAACGGGGAAACGGTTGAGTTTGATATCGAGGTTGTAAACGGTTGGACCGACTGGATCCAAGTGGTTCAGATGGTATCTGAATACTTTGAAGAAGTGGGTGTGAAAGCAAACGTTAAGACTGTGGATTGGGCGGTATATGACAGCAATTTGAAAGAAAGCAAATATACCATGTCAATTAACTGGTCAATGGTCGCGACAAATCCAATCTTGGCGTACCAAGAGTACTTCTCAACGTCTCGAATCGGAAAAACTTGGCATGCTGGTCACGGTGTTAATTCACCAGAAATCGACGCATTGATCGACAGCTTCGGCAAAATTGGTGATGCAGAGCAGCAAGAGAAAGTGTTGAGTGAACTTCAGGAATTTACGGCTGAAAACCTTCCCTTTATCCCTCTATTTTCTAACCCAACTTGGTTCCAATACAGTACTAAACATATTGTTGGTTGGCCAAGTGAAAAAGACCCATACGTACAGCCAGTATGGTACGACGGTGGTAAGAGAGTAATAATTCTCAACAATCTACACCTTAAGTAAGTTATTTTTGAGAGGGCTACAGCTTAGGTTGTAGCCCCTAGGTTAAAAGATTTTTATGTCGTTTTTAATTCGCCGATTTGGCTTCTATTTTACCGCTTTCTTAATCGCTATCTCGTTTAATTTCATGTTGCCTCGCCTAATGCCAGGAGATCCTGTTGATGCTCTTTTCGCTGCAGCTCAAGGTCGAATGGATCCTGCTCAAATGGATGCCGTTCGTGAAATGTACGGTTTTGTTGATGGCAATGTTTTCGAACAATACTTCGCGTATATGAAAAGCGTATTCACTCTTGATCTGGGACCTTCAGTGCTTATGTTTCCTGTAAGTGTTTCAGATGTCCTTGCTATGGCACTGCCGTGGACTATGTTCCTAGCGCTTGGTTCGCTGATTGTTGCTCTTATCATTGGTGTCAGTATTGGTACGTATGCATCGTATCGACGTGAAGGGCTATTTGGACAAATTGTTCCGCCAGTTTTGGCATTTATTAGTAACTTCCCGTACATCGTGACCGCGTTACTGTTGTTCTATTTCTTCGGTTTAAAACTCGAACTATTACCTTTGGCATACACTTATGACCCATCGCTAGAGCCAGGTTTTACATGGGAGTTTATTTCTAGTGTGGCTAAACACGCTGTGTTGCCTATGGGCTCTATGGTCCTGGTTGGGATCGCAACATGGGTCTTCAATATGCGTAATGCGATGATCAATGTGTTGGGTGAAGATTACGTAACGATGGCTGAGGCCAAAGGCTTGAGTAGTTATCGTGTTATGTCTCGCTATGCTGGTCGAAATGCCATCCTTCCTGTTGCGACCGCTATTGCAATGGCAATCGGATTCTCATTCGCAGGCTCAATCATGACCGAAGTGGTTTTTAACTACCAAGGCTTGGGGAACATCCTTCTTAAAGGCATAGTTGCTCGTGATTACCCACTTATCCAAGCCATTCTTCTTATCTTGGTGACAGCGGTACTGACCGCTAACTTTATTGCCGACCTTCTATATGTCTGGCTTGACCCTAGAATCTCGAACTGAGGCGCATGATGGATAATTTAATGGATACTCAAAAAACCGCTAACCAGCCGAATATGCCAGTACGTGAGCCAAAATGGTCGTGGAAAAACGTAAAGAAAACTCTCGGTAAAGCTTACGCATTTTTCTACGGTAACCCTCCAGCCATTGTAGGTACTTTTTTACTTACGATTGTCTTAGCTGGGGCGTTATTTGCGCCTGTATTATCGACTCATAATCCAGAAAAGCGCGTAGCACGTCCACATATTGCACCAAGTTCTGAGCATATTATGGGCACTACTCGTAGCGGGCGTGATGTATATAGCCAGGTTCTATTTGGAGCAAGAAAGTCGCTTACTGTTGCGATCTCTGCGGGCGTAATCGCGATGACAATAGCAGTGCTCGTCGGGGTTTCATCTGGTTACTTTGGTGGAAAAGTCGATGAACGCTTGAACTTCGTTACTAACGTATTTCTTGTGTTTCCACAGTTGCCCTTGCTGATTGTTCTCGCCGCATTCTTAGGGCAGGTCGGTTCGCTGGTTATTACCGTGTTGTTAGGAATAACCTCCTGGCCTTGGGGAGCTAGGGTGATTCGTGCACAGACCATGGCAATTAGAAGCAAAGAATTCATCATTTCTGCAGAAGTTATGGGTGAATCAAAAATCCGCATTATTTTAGTAGAGATCTTACCAAACTTAGTTTCGATTGTTTTTGGCGGGTTCCTAGGCACGGTTATCTACGCAATGGGCTCTGAAGCTGGTCTAGGTATTTTAGGTTTAGGTGATGCAACAGAAGTGAGTTGGGGCTCTATGCTGTATTGGGCACAGACCTCTTCATCGTTATATACCGGAGCGTGGTGGGAAATGCTGGTTCCTGCATTGGCGTTAGCGATTACTGGTGGTGGACTCGCATTGATTAACATGTCAATTGACCAAGTGAGCAACCCTAAATTACGTACGGGCCCACACATCAAACTGTGGCACAAACTTAAAAAAGAAGCAGATAAACGCCGAGGCCTATAATGAGCAATCTATTAGAAATTAATAACCTGTGTGTTGATTACGTTTCTCCTAATGGCGTAGCAAGAGCCGTTAATGACGTTAGTATTTCCATTGCGCCCGGTGAAACGCTCGGTATTGCCGGTGAGTCTGGTTGCGGTAAAAGTACATTGGCTTTTGCTATATCACGCCTACACAAAGCACCAGCGCTTATCTCTGAGGGTGAAATACTCTACAAAGGGCAGGATGTTTTAAAGATGAATAACAAGCAGTTACGTGACTTCCGTTGGAATGACGTTTCTATTGTTTTTCAAAGCGCAATGAACTCACTTAACCCTGTCATTACCATCGGTGAGCAGCTAACGGACGTTATTCTAGCGCACAGAAAAATACCTTATAAACAGGCTCACGATCGTGCGGTCGAGCTGTTAGGAACGGTTGGGATTCATGGCGACAGAATGTCGAGCTTTCCCCATCAACTGAGTGGAGGTATGCGTCAGCGAGTTGTTATTGCGATTGCTTTGGCGCTGGAACCTAAACTGATCATCATGGACGAGCCAACAACGGCACTTGATGTAGTGGTTGAACGTGAAATCTTGAATGAACTGTATGAGCTTAAGAGTAAGTTTGGCTTCTCTATTCTGTTTATTAGTCACGACTTAAGCCTCATGGGCGAAATTGCTGATCGAATTGGCGTGATGTATGCGGGTAACCTTATTGAATTAGGTGATGCGAAAACGGTATTTAGTGAACCTAAGCATCCTTATACAAAAGGGCTTATCTCTTCATTCCCGACTATTCATGGGCCAAAAGAACGTCTCTACGGGATCCCTGGGAATCCTGTCAACCTTTTGGATACACCTCAAGGATGTAACTTCCAAGAGCGATGTGGCGAATGCATTTCAATGTGCATTAAAAGTGAGCCTCGTTTGGGCGCTATTGCGACTGGGCATCACGTATCTTGTCACCTAGTTTGAGCGAAAGATTATGAATACTTTAAAGAACGTTGATAAAAGCGAAGTTATCTTATCAGTTAAGAATTTGGTAAAAGATTTCCCACTTGGCCAGTCAGTCAAAAGCAATATGATGCGAGCCGTAAATGATGTTTCATTTGATCTTCGTAAAGGAGAAGCATTAGCGATTGTTGGCGAATCTGGCTCAGGGAAAAGCACAGGAGCTCGAATTCTTACCCGAATTTACGATAAGACGGCTGGAGATATCGAATTCAAAGGTGAGCCTCTGTCTGACTATATTGAAAAATATGGTGAGCTTGAATATGCACGCCAAGTGCAAATGATTTTTCAAGACCCGTTTGGCTCGTTGAATCCTGTACATACGATTTACCACCATATTGCGCGACCATTACTTATCCATAAACGAGCAGAAAAAGAAGCGATTCCGAACCTCGTTTATGAATTGCTTGAAATGGTTGGGCTTACACCAGTTAAAGAGACCGCAGAGAAGTACCCCCATGAACTAAGTGGTGGACAACGACAGCGTGTCGCAATTGCACGCGCAATTGCTGTTAGCCCTGAAGTTATCCTAGCTGATGAACCTATCTCTATGCTTGATGTGTCTGTGCGGTTAGGAATCTTAAACCTAATGGCTGACTTGAAGGATAAGCATGGTATTTCGTTCATGTACATCACTCATGACATTGCGACAGCGCGTTATTTTGCTGAGAAAACGGCGGTGATGTATGTAGGACATATGGTCGAATGGGGCAATAGCGACAACGTCACTCAGAACCCACAACATCCGTATTCTCAGTTGTTGTTGTCAGCAGTGCCAGAAGTCGGTAAATCGGGCAAGCGTGACATGAACGTGAAAAAAGGCGATATCCCTTCTTGGAAGCCAAGTAGCGTAGGTTGCCCGTTCGCAAGCCGTTGTATGAAAGCCGATAAACTTTGCACGCAATCAATACCAGAACCGACTCAAATTGCAGAAGAGCATTTTGCTCGTTGTCATCATTTGTAAACTTTAAATCCTTTTTGAAACGCAAAAGAAAGCGCTTTCAAAGTTTAAGTGTAAGAATTTTTTGGAATTTTGATATGAAACAAGACTACAACTCAACACCAGAGGTCGATGGCAAGTTCGTTGATTTAGATGGTGAGCGTTACTACCAAATCTCTAATGTTGACCAAATGACGCCATTCTTTATTAGCGTTGTATCGTCGAGCGATCACTGGTTATTTATTTCATCAACAGGCAGCCTTTCAGCTGGACGCATTCGTCCGGAAAATGCGCTTTTTCCTTACAAGTCTGTTGACCATATTCATGAAAATGCGGAAAACACCGGCTCAAAATCCATCTTCCGTATTGAACATGGCGACAAGGTTGTACTTTGGGAACCGTTTAATACATTCCATGATGGTATTTTTGATGTTGAACGCAATCTTTATAAAAATACGATTGGAGACAAGATTGTATTTGAAGAGATAAACCATACTTTGCAACTACAGTTCCAATACAGCTGGAATACGAGTGAAAAATACGGCTTTATTCGTCGTTCAAAACTGACCAACCTCGCGAGCTTTGAGCGTAAAGTCGAAGCACTAGATGGCTTACAAAATATACTTCCTTCAGGCGCTCCGTTATCAGCTCTTCAAACAAGAAGTGCATTAGTTGATGCGTACAAGTGGAATGAACAAGTTGATGGTAGTTCATTAGCTCTGTTCAGCATGTACGCGAAATTGAGCGATAGAGCCGACCCTGCTGAATCTTTGCTAGCGACGACAGTCTTCAGCTTAGAAACGGAAAGCAGCCAAATTTTATTGACGAGTGCTCAAGTTAATGCGTTCAGAAAAGGTCGAGCGGTTAAAAGTGAACCTTTAACGAAAGGGGTTAGAGGGAGCTATTTAGTTCATAAGTCTCTGACGCTGCGAGCACATCAAACCAAAGTTTGGTCGATTGTCGCTGATATAGACAAGACTCATTCCGATATCTGTCAGCTTCAATCTGAGCTCTCTGTTCCTGCTAACCTAGCACTAGCTTTAGAAAAGAGCGTTGCAGATAATCAAGATGAATTGATCACATTAATGTCTGGCGCGGATGCGTGGCAAATAACAGCTGAAGAAAATACCAGCGTTCACCATTATGCCAATGTGTTGTTCAATAACATGCGTGGTGGCGTGTTTGAAAACGGCTATATGTTAGAAAAGGTTGACGTAGTTAAAACTATGGAAAAGGCCAACTCTCAGGTAGCTGGCCGCCATCAAGACTTTTTTGATCAGTTAGGGGATGTTTTCAGCCATTCTGAATTAGTTTCGCGCGCTAAAGCGACAGGGGATTCTCAATTAGTTCGATTGAGCTACGAGTATCTACCGCTTACTTTTGGACGTCGTCATGGTGACCCTAGTCGCCCTTGGAACCACTATGAGATTAAGCTTAAAGATGAAAATGGCGAACGCTTACTTTCTTATCAAGGCAACTGGCGTGATATTTTCCAAAACTGGGAAGCGATGGCTCTTAGTTATCCAGGGTTCATCAAATCATTCATCTCTAAGTTTGTTAATGCTTCAACGGTGGATGGTTACAATCCGTATCGAATTACTAAAGATGGTGTAGATTGGGAGCTGTTAGAGGCGGATGATCCTTGGAGTAACATTGGTTACTGGGGCGATCATCAAATCATTTATCTATTAAAATTCCTTGAGTTAGCAGACAAATTTGAGCAAAGCGATCTTATCGAATTACTAGAGAGTGACATTTTTAGTTATGCCAACGTGCCTTACGAGCTTTGTGGAGTTCAAGGCCTCTTTGATAACCCTAAAGATACCGTAGAGTTCAACCAAGACTTGCAGGAATTGACAGAGCAACGTGTAAAGAGCTTAGGCAGTGACGGTCGCTTGTTGATGACGGGTGACCAAGAAGTTTATATGGTCAACTTAATGGAGAAGATACTCGTCCCTTTATTGGCGAAATTGAGTAACTTAGTGCTTGATGGTGGTATTTGGCTCAATACACAACGTCCAGAATGGAATGATGCAAACAACGCTATCGTTGGCAACGGCCTCTCAATGGTAACCTTGTACTACATGCGTCGCTATGTTGCCTTTATGCAGCGCCTGTTAGAGAAGTCACCATCGTCATACAGTATTTCCAAAGAAGTGTTTGAGTGGATGTCTTCTGTTACACAGATCGTTTCAGAGGCAAATACAGAGATTCGTCAAGATACGGTCACTCGTCAAACGCGTAAAGCAATGCTGACTAAGCTGGCTAAATCCGCTGCTAATTATCGTGAGCGCGTGTACCGAGTAAATGGATTCTCAGGGAAAACGAAAGTTGAGAAAGAAGCGATTGTTCAATTGATGGGCGCGAGCTTAAAAGTCCTAGATTCTACGATTGCAAACAACTTGCGTGAAGACGGTTTGTACAATGCGTATAACATCTTGAGTTGTTCTGGTGAGAGCTTAATGGTTGAAGAGCTTTACCCTATGCTAGAAGGGCAAGTTGCAGTATTGAGCTCGGGTCTATTATCATCTA
Source organism: Vibrio sp. 10N.247.311.13 (assembly GCF_041467595.1). Classification (NCBI taxonomy): domain Bacteria; kingdom Pseudomonadati; phylum Pseudomonadota; class Gammaproteobacteria; order Vibrionales; family Vibrionaceae; genus Vibrio; species Vibrio sp. 10N.247.311.13. Next base: position 125,456 of record NZ_JBFSUX010000007.1, read on the forward strand.
AACAAGCGGTTGAGTTGTTGGATAAATTGTTTGCCAGTGACATGTATCGTGCTGATCAAAATAGCTTCATGCTTTACCCTGACCGTGAGCTGGCTTCTTTTATGGACAAAAACTGTTTAGACGCTAAAGACATTGACCAGAGCAAATTGTTAAGCATGATGGTTGTTGCCAAAGATAACCGATTAGTAAACCAAGACAGCAAAGGTTCTTACCACTTCAATTCAAGCTTTGAAAACAAAGGTTTCCTTCAGGCTGCGATTGATGAAATTAAAGCCGATTACCCGTCAATTAGTGATGATGAATTTTGTCATGTATCTAGTTTGTATGAGCGTGTATTCAACCATAAAGCCTTTACTGGGCGTTCGGGAACCATGTTTGGTTATGAAGGTTTAGGTTGTATCTATTGGCATATGGTTTCTAAGTTGCTGCTAGCTGTGCAAGAAAACTATCAGCATGCTTGGAGTATGGATTCTAATAGCCAGGAAACTCTTAAATTAGCGGATTACTATTACAAAGTGAGAGCTGGTATTGGTTTCAACAAAACGCCGGAAAACTACGGTGCGTTTCCGACGGATCCGTATTCTCATACGCCAAAGCACTCTGGAGCACAGCAGCCAGGGATGACAGGGCAAGTTAAGGAAGAAGTGATTACTCGTTTTGGAGAGCTAGGTCTAGAGGTCGTTGATGGCACAATTGTAATTAACCCTTCACTTCTTAGTCCTAAAGAGTTCTTACAAAAAGCGGCGACTTTTGACTGCCAAAATATTGAAGGACAAATGCAGAGCTTTATTGTTCAGGCTGGGCAACTGGCTTTTACTTACTGTCAGGTACCGTTTATTTACCAACTCAATGATGAGCCAACACAGGGTATTGAAGTTCAGTTTAAAGACGGAACAAGTGAGGCATTTGCATCGTTAACGCTAAACCATGAAATGGCTTCACAGCTCTTTTCTCGTAGTGGTCTTATTGAGAAAGTCGTTGTCGTGTTGTCAAAGCACCAGTTACTCTAATTCTAATTTAAAGTGAAATAAAAAGGCTCTAAGTGAATACTTAGAGCCTTTCTTTGTGCGCCGAGCATGGCGTTGATCTAGGAGGTGAAAGTCCTCTACGGGCTCAGT